>JAPPDN010000845.1 GCA_028824575.1 Candidatus Poribacteria bacterium
CATCTAACGTTCCAAGGTGAATCTGTCAACTCAGGTTTGACCGGAACAACAGGTTTTACGTTCCCAATTGGTGATTTTGCGGGCAATGTAGAATGGAATCGGCGCTTTGCATCTGACATACAAACGCCGATAGGTGTACTCGAAAACACCGCCATTTCAAATATAAATTTTTCAGGCGGTGCTTCGCTGATTAAGCCGTGGGGTTTCATCGGTGCCTCTGGAAGCAGTTATCGTTCAGATTACGGCGTTCCCGGCTCACCAGAGGGACATATTAACGGGGTTAACATTGAACTCGACAAGCAACGTTATGAAGGACAGATGGAGTACCGCTTCAATACAGCAATACTTGAAAAGGTAAAACTCCAGACTGCCTATACGCGTTATCAGCATCAAGAGTTGGAGGCGAACGGGACACTTGGTGTGGAATTCGGAGTGCTAACCTACAATGTCTCAGCAATGGCTCACGTGTTTGACAACGCCGTTGCGGGTATTTGGGGTGAGTACCGAGACCATGCCACAGGCGGGTTTTACTGGACACCGCACACCCGTGAATTCGCGTTGGCAGGATTTTATTTAAACCAGCGTAACTTTGACAAACTCACCTTACAAGGGGCTATCCGCTACGACGTTAGGCGCGCGGAACCGTTTAGACCCGGAGCAGTTGTCCGAGCAGGAACCGTCCAACGCCGTGATTTCAACGGTTTCTCCGGGGCTGCCTCTGGAATTTACCATTGGACGGATAGACTGAGCACTGGAGCGACCCTGATGAAAACGTTTCGCGCCCCCGGTATTGAGGAACTTTTCAGCGATGGACCCCACTTGGCTGTCTTTTCCTACGAAATCGGCAATGCAGAGCTAGAATCTGAGAATGGATACGGCACTGAACTCTTCGTCAAATACACAGACGACAGATTCAGACTCAATCTTGCCTTTTTCAGGAATCAGATACAGAACTACCTCGTTCCGATGAATAGCGGTGAAAAAGAGTGGGGCAGCGGCGCAGCAGGATGGTTGTGGATTTATCAATACATGGGAAACGACGTTGTGATGGATGGGGCTGAAATCCAAATAGGTGGTGAGGTACTACCGCAGGTCCATCTTCACTTGAATATGAGTTACGTCAACGGAACGCTTCAAGCTAATGGGCGACCACTGGAGCGTGTCCCACCCCTCAACGGTAAATTCGTCATCAGCTATACGCCTACCCCGTGGCATTTGTATGTCGCGTCCCGTTTCTCAGGAAGCCAGACCCGGCTCGGTGAATTTGAGGAACCGACAGGCGGCTATCTCGTCTATGATATCGGAAGTTATCTCACTTTTTCGTGGTGGCAGATTGAGAACATGGTCGTTTTTGAGATTGAAAACCTCTTTGATACAACGTATCGCGAACATCTATCCCGCATCAAAGCAGCAATGCCGGAACCGGGACGGAATGTGAAACTCTTGTATAAACTTAATTTTTAAAACTGTAGGACGGGGACGATGATAGAAATCATCGTCCCCGTCCTTGATTTTCTAAGGAGAAAAAATTGAAAAGATATTTTAACCACGAATTAGCAGGTACGACTGGCGCGTTTCTCTCTGTCGCGTGCGCGGCGTGTCTCCCTTTCGCATGCGCGATCCATTGCCTCGCGATGCCGCTTTTAGGAACAGTTTTACCTTTGATTGGGTTGAGTTTCCTTGCGAATGAGCGTTTTGAGTTTATCCTTATTGTTAGCGCAATTGGACTGGCAATCTGGAATTTAGCTTGGGGTGTTCGACGCCACCGAAACTGGCGAGCGTTCTTGGTACTGATAGCGGCATTAGCATTCATCACTACCGCTCAGATAGCCGTAGAAGGCACTTTTGAAGTGGTCTTCTACAGTATCGGCGGCGTTTTACTCGCATCGGCGCATTTCGTGAATCGACACTTCTGTAAGACCTGTTTAACATGTGAGGCAGAAAATGCATAAAATTACGCAGAGAATATATATTTCAATGTGTTTAATAGGTATACTGGTATGGTCTGGCTGCGATCCAAAGGGACAACCGGGTGCTGCCACAGACGATAAACTTCGCGTTGTTACCACGATCGGTATGATTGCTGATATTGTTAAAAATGTTGGCGGCACGCGCGTTGAAGTGACCGGGATAGTGGAATCTGGCGTAGACCCACACTTTTACAACCCGACGCCTAAAGATGTTCAAACGCTCGGTTCAGCAAACATCATCTTCTATAACGGGCTGCACCTTGAAGCAAAAATGGCGGACACCCTTGCGAAAATGTCGGGGGATACGCTGACGGTCGCCGTAACAGACGCTGTAGAGCGGAGTCTACTGCTAACACCCCCAGAATACGAGGGACTCTACGATCCGCACTTATGGTTTGACGTGAAACTTTGGATGCAAGTGGTCGGAAAGGTTCGCGATGTCCTAAGTGAATTCGATGTTGATAATACTGTACTCTACCGAAGCAACGCCGAACGCTACCTCACGAAACTCATGGAACTCGATGAATACGTAAAATCGCAAGTAGAACGCGTGCCATCTCAGCAACGCGTCCTCGTGACAGCGCACGACTGTTTTAACTACTTTGGAAAGGCGTACGGGTTTGAGGTACGCGGATTACAAGGTATTAGCACCGCGACAGAAGTCGGTATCGCTGATGTACAGGAATTGGCGGCGTTTATTGCGGAGCGGCGTATCTCTGCTATTTTTGTAGAGTCATCCGTCTCTTCACGGAGTCTCGAAGCTGTGAAAGCCGCTGTGAAATCAAAAGGATTTGATGTGAAAATTGGTGGTGTGCTCTTCACAGATGCTATGGGAAACGAGGGAACACTTGAAGGCACCTACATCGGGATGATCCGACATAATATTGATACGATTGTACATGCTTTGATTGGCGAATCGGAGTTATAACCTGTTGGCTTGCAGCCAGCGGATTTCTATCAAAACCGGGCATGTGCTGTCTAAAGGAGACCATACAACAGTGCAGATTTTTTTCAATTCGCAAAACGCATCGGAGTCATAAGCCGCACCCGCAATAACATATTCACACTTATAGCCAGTAATCAATGCCGGGGCTTCTGTCACGTCATGACGAGGCCCCGCCGTCAAGGAGTTACCGGTAACCAACGCTGCGAACCTGTCAGTGTTTATGGTTAATGTTTCAGCGAAGCTCTGAGACATGTTCGGTATATCTAACTCACGTTAATTTTTATGAAAGGGGGTATCATGAATTTTTATGAAAGGGGGTATCATGGCATTACAGACCAAACTTGAAAAAGACCATTCCTTTGGCGAAATTATCGGCAAAAATAAAAAAATGCAACAAGTGTTCACCCAGATTCAAACAGCGGCAGCAGGGGATATTACTGTCCTAATTCAAGGTGAAACCGGGACCGGCAAAGAATTGATCGCAAAATCAATACACTATAACAGCTCGCGAAAAGTAGGCCCTTTCGTTGCCATCAATTGTGCTGCAATACCAACCGACTTGATTGAAAGTGAATTATTTGGCCATGAACGCGGGGCTTTCACCGGAGCAACCTATCAACGAATCGGGAAATTTGAACAAGCGAACACCGGCACACTTTTTCTTGATGAAATTTGGGATATGCCACTCACTTTGCAAGCGAAGTTGCTGCGTGTCCTACAAGAACGAGAATGTCAAAGGGTCGGTGGCACAAGCACCATTTCCATTGACCTCCGGATCCTGGCTGCTACGAATCAGGATTTAAAAGATGCTATCAGAGATGGAAATTTCCGTAAGGATCTGTTCTATCGACTCTCGGCATTCCACATCACAGTTCCACCACTCAGAAAACGGCGCGAAGATATCCCTATCTTGGCAGATCACTTCCTAACAAAATATGCCGAAGCTGCCGAGAAACCCATTCGCGATATTTCTACTGATGCCTTACAAGTGCTCAGGCAGCACGACTTCCCAGGCAACGTGCGCGAACTGGAAAATATTATTGCGAGTGCAGTTTTATATGAGACGACAGACCTGCTGCAACCCCAAAGCCTCCCTTTATCTCTAAAACAAGAGAGTTCACAATCCGCTACAAGTGACCCAATGGATACTACTGTTATTCTGTCGCTTGACGAAGTTGAACGGAGAGCCATCGTGCATGCTCTCAAAGTGGCAGGCGGTAATATGTCCTATGCCGCACAGCAGTTGGGCATCGGCAGAACCACGCTTTATCGGAAATTGGAGAAATATAACCTACTACCGTAAAATGTTTTTTCAAAATGAAACACTGTTTCATTTTGAAATATAATACGCTGAAACCCGCTTCATCAAAGGCTCCGCAACCCATACTGATCCTAAATGTGCTTCATATTGGAACATTCAACAAAAAAACAACTGTAAGTAACCCGATCACATCGCGTGCGGTACGGATCCGCGTACCGACTTGACAGACAAAGTTATGACAGGGATGGATATCACGATTTCACCGATTGGCAAGGTTTTTGCTCAAATATGTAGTGTAAGTCAAATCCGTTAATATTAGTTGCGTCTCACACAAGGTATTGAGGGATTTTGGCGTTGTATCGCAGACTGCTGTAACAAGCGTGGTTTCTTGCGATACAGTTTTCTGAATTGTTGTGTATAATTTGGAGAGACGTGATATATAGATTCATGCTGAATCTTTAAACAATTTAAATTGAAAAGGAATTTACAGTTATGCTTACTTGTATGAGAGCCAAACTGGCTCTGTTTATGTTTTTGATATTTTGTTCGATCATCTCACTGCAAGCCATTGCACAAGACTATGATGAGGATGAACCGCTTGGTCGGTTACTTGTTGCAGATGGCGAAACGGGTTTACTCCAACTTATTGAACTTGACAATGGAGAAGTTATAGAAACCTTCATGGTGGAAGGGTCTGCACGTGTTTACACGACCGAAAGCGGGCGCATCGCAGTCGCTGTTCAAGCGGGTGCCAATAGCGTTAATTTCATCGACTCCGGTCTGTACCTCGAAGCGCACGGCGATCATTTCGATAAGGAGAAAGGCAGACCGAGCTTGCTGCCGTTCAACCTGACCGGCGAACTCGCAAACTCACAAAGACCCATTCACTTTGTTTCACACGATGGGCGCGTTAACATCCACTTCGATGGCAATTTTGCTGAGGGTGTAGATTCAAAGAACGTCACCGTGCGCGAGGAAGACCTGTTCTTACCCAACCCGGACACGCTCATATTGACCTCGGCGCCGCAGCACGGTGCCGGAGCACCGGTGCACGGTGGAAAGATAATTTTCTCGCTCCCCGATCCTGACCGTGAGTTCGGATCACTTCCGAGCGGCTTTGCGGTAGTTGATGAACAGGGAAATATTGTTCAAACGTTCAACGACAAGGAAGATTTCCAAGCATCCTGCCTCGGTATGCACGGTGAAACGATAGTCGGTGAACATTTCCTTGCCGGCTGTAATGAGAAACGTGAAGACGGCACAGGTGATGGTGGTATTTTCGTGATGACCCACGACCCAGTAACCGGTCTGTTCTCCACACACAAGATTGCTTATCCTGACGGTCTGCGAACGAGCATCCTCAGGTCTCATCACGCCCAGCCGTTTGCCATAGGCAATTACGGTAGCCGCCCGGATCCGGGCTACAAAGCTCTCGTCCGTATCAACCCCGATTCTACCGAGATTGATCCGAACGACATTCAGCAACTCCCAACAGACTACAGAGGTTTCGATTTTGAGAAGGAACATGGGGATAAGTTAGCAGTGTTGACCGTTGACGGTCTGTTGCAGGTGTTCAACCCAAGCGATTGGACGTTGCTCGGATCGGTACAAGTGGTTGAAGATTTCAGTGGAGCGGAAGGTCACCGCCCCGCGCTTACTGTCGGTAGTGGGTTCGCCTATGTCAGCAATCCCAATGCAAGTGAGATTCTTGAAGTTGACCTTGACACAGTATCAGTCAGCAGGACATTTTCTGTCGAGGGGCAACCAGCATATATGACAGCCTTGGGTTGGGTTGCACCGCTCGGACCAGTGCCAGCACGTGACGCTGACCACAGCCATGAACCTGTCACCGATGGAGATGACTTCAGCCACGTCTACTACGCTTCTCTCTCCGAAGGATTGAGCATGATCTCCTTACCCTTGAAACCTCGCACACCGATGAATGCTCGGTCACTGGCAGAAATGGTTGGGGCAACGATGGTAATTAAGCTTGATGATGTCAACCAACAGTACGTTGGCTGGACACCGGATGCACCAGACAACGGGTTCCCAATTGAAGGGGCAAAGGGATACATCGTCAACGTGCCGCACGCTCGACAGGTTGCCTTTGTCGGGGCACCGTGGACGAATCTTCCTCAAGTTGCTGCGGCACCAATTGCAAGATCAATTGACACGCAAAATAGCACTTGGGCTTTCGTTGTCAGTGGGAAATTAGAAGGTGTACAGAACCTTGAAGGCTATCTGGTCACTGTACGTAACCTGCGGACGAACGCTATTATGACGAATCGTGTGCGGGACGGTTACTTTGCCGCAGCGACCGCCGATCGCTCCTACCAGAGCGTTGTCCGGGTTGGTGACACTCTGGAAGTCACCGTTGCGGATACAACCGGAGAGATAGCCTCGGAGAAGTTGAGTTTCGTCGTGACACCAGAGGCACTTGCAAACGCTGTTCTCCCTATAACACTCAAGGGGATTGGCATACCCAAGCAGAGCCTAGTGTTGCAGAATTATCCCAACCCGTTCAATCCCGAAACGTGGATACCTTATCACCTTTCGGAGTCAGCTTCTGTGACTCTATCAATTTACGATTCGACAGGGCGACTGGTGCGAACGCTTTCGATTGGCTTCAAGCCAGCCGGTTTCTATCAAAGCCGGGCACGTGCTGCCTATTGGGATGGTCGAAATGATGCGGGTGAGCAGGTTTCAAGTGGTGTTTATTTCTACAGATTGTCCACACCATCTTTCCATCAGACGAAGCGGATGATTATTTTGAAATAAGTGCCGAGAAAATTCATCACTACCCTTGAATGTCATTGGGT
>JAPPDN010000006.1 GCA_028824575.1 Candidatus Poribacteria bacterium
TTATTTGCACACTGGAGAAACCGTAGGGGTTGGGTTACCCAACCCCTACGAGCGACAAGTGTAAACTTATTTTCGGATTTTACTATAAAATACACTCCACAAATTTTTTTTGACTTTTAAATGGCAAATAATGTATAATTAATCATATTAGCGTATGAATAAAAATATATTATATCAAAATAAATATAGGTTAAAATGTCTTTTTAGCATTAGATATTGTATGTTTTTAAGTAGGACGTAGTTTCTTCATGTTATTCGAGGACGTTCTTGTCCTAAAAAGGCAGTAGAAGACAAGGAAACTATCAAATTTATAGTGAAACCTAAAAATAAAGAGACACTTTCCTCCCCCGGTAGGTTCGGTTTTGCGGTGTACTCACCCCGGGGAATGCCCATAAGGGATTCATACCGTTGATTCATGTGACCTGCATTCCTAACCGAACTGGTGTGGCGTGTCCTATTAATTTTAAACTTTACTATAAACTGAAAATAACATGTCAAAAATAAATGGCACCATTCACTTTTGGTGTAAGGAGTAGAAAATGGAACACAGATTTCAAAGTGTTATAATATCTGTCGTTGCTATCGGTTTTTGGGCTATTGGCACACTCGCGTATGGAGATCCATCGCTTATCCTTTCCCTTTCCTTTGATGAAGTAACAGATGACGGCACAGTGATGGACGCTTCGCAATATGGAAATCATGGCACAATAGCGGGTTCACCCGCGTTGGTTGATGGTAAATTCGGTAAAGCATTAGAATTTAACGGCGAAGATACTTGGGTTGAGGTTCCTCACCATGACAGTCTTAACGTGAGAACGGGTGTCACTGTGATGGCGTGGATTTATACGCCGCGATATAACGGGCCGGATGGTGCAGACTGGCAGGGCATCATTGCAAAGGACAACAAGAATAGATCTTATAGTCTCTACACCGAGGTTGGTGGAGGCATACAGTTGAGTACGACTGGCCCGCAAATCAACGACAGGAGTGAAAAACAATTCTCACTCAACGAGTGGCAACATGTGGTCGCACAAGTCGGTGATGGCGTAAAACGCTATTGGATAAATGGTAAAGATGCTGGCAGCATTCCCTTTGAGGTCCTGCTTCCCGGTAAAGTGGACCAAGCGTCAGTCCTAATAGGAAACACACATGATACGGAACCGCCTGAAAATCCTGACCGGCATTTCCTTGGGCTAATTGACGAGATTCGGCTCTGGAATCGTGTCCTCAGTGAACCTGAAATCATTTCACAGATGCAATCGGGGACTACCAGTTCAATTGTAAGTATCTCACCCGCTTCAGTAAAATCTCCGGCTGTCGGCGAACAATTGGTGCTGTCTTTCAATATCACAGGTGGTGAAAACGTGGCAGGCTATCAGGTAACTGTGAAGTTTGATCCCACTGCACTCAAGTATGCTTCAAGTGAAAACGCCGATTATCTACCGGCAAATGCTTTAGCTGTACCAGCGATTGTTATAGATGATACCGTGACCTTGGCCGCAACGTCTCTCACAGATGGGAGCAGTGGGGATGGCACGCTCGCCACACTGACGTTTGAAGTGGTGGAGGTCAAACCTTCCATGGTGGACTTGTTGGATACGCTGTTGACCAATGAGTTAAGTATAAGCTTGCGTCCACGTGTGCAGGGGGCGGAAATAACAAGATTAGAAGGGGATGTCAATGGTGATGGAATCGTCAACATTCAGGATTTGGTGGCGGTTACGACAAGTTTCGGGCAGTTTGGAGAGAATATCGCTGCCGATGTCACGGGTGATGGTATTGTCAATATTACGGATCTCGTATTTGTTGCAGGGCACTTGGGAGAAAGTGCTGGTGCCCCCGCCGTGTGGGACGGCGAATTAGAGCAACCACTGACAAAGGCGAACTTACAACAGTGGCTGCGTGAAGCACGGCAGATTAACTTGACAGATCCCACTTTCCAGCGCGGGATTCTGGTACTTGAACAACTCCTCGCGGTATCAACCCCAACACAGACAATGCTATTGCCGAACTATCCAAATCCGTTCAACCCGGAAACGTGGATGCCTTACCAACTTAGCGAAGCTGCTGTTGTTCGTATCACTCTCTACGATGTAATGGGTAGTGTTGTGCGTTCCCTCGACTTGGGGCATCAGGCAGCAGGCTACTATCGTAGCCGTTCCGAGGCTGCATATTGGGATGGCAGAAATAATCTCAATGAGCGTGTCGCTTCTGGCGTCTATTTCTATCATCTCCAAGCAGGTGAGTTCTCAGCAACCCGCCGCATGCTGATTCTGAAGTAATCCTGAAACCAACAAAATAGATGCAAAGACACAGCGGAGATCCGTTGCGTCTTTGCATTAAGCCTTATCCTTCACTTCAAAAGCAAACTTCCCATAGCTATTCAATTTTCAGAAAGCTTCCTCAATTCCAGATAGAGGTTGATTATAACATAACACTTTAGGGCACAAATCGAAACTCATCAAAGGAGGAATTTTAAAATGCCATTCATACGTTTATTTGTTACAATGATCGCTTTATTGCCTTTTGCCTCCTTCACTTTTGCAGAAGATGTCGCTATTCTTCAGCATCTCAGTCCTATCCAATCGGTAGAATTCTCACCAGTGGATAGTTCTCTTGTTGTCAGTGCCAGTGATGACAACACGATTAAACTCTGGGATTTAGATACTCACACCGCCACAACGTTCACCGGACATACGGATAAAGTCATTGTTGTGGCATTTTCACCAGACGGAACAACCCTCGCCAGTGGCAGTGATGATAAGACCTGTAAGTTGTGGCGTGTTTCAGATCAGGAAAACACCGCCACGCTTGAACATATTCCCATTGCCAACCAACCGCCATCGACAGTTACTTCTGTAGCCTTTTCGCCCGACGGAACAACCCTCGCAACTGCCGGATATCAGACTGTAAAATTATGGGATCTCTCGGACAACACTGTCAGCCACACGTTCCAACATGAGGACTGGGTATACGCAGTGATTTTTTCTCCGAATGGAGGTTACCTCGCCACCATATATGGAGAGGGAAAGAAAATCAAGATTTGGGATGTTGCGACGAAGCAATCTGTTACCGACCTCACTGGAGATGTCAAGTGGATCGGGGACATAGCGTTTTCACCCGACAGCAGAATCTTTGTGGATGCTGGACACGACGGGAACGTCACTCTATGGTCTGTGTCGGATTGGTCAGTTTTCGGTAGAATTAGCGTATATGCTTCGATTCATGACCTCGCTTTTTCGCCAGATGGTAAAACACTGGCGAGTGCAGCGTTAGGCATAGATCTTTGGTCGGTTGAAACTGGTGAAAAGCTTATCTCTTTAATAGATCACAATCGTTGGGTGAGGGAAGTTGCATTTTCAGCCGACGGAAACACACTCGCAAGTAGCGCAAGCTATGACGGAACGCTTTACGTTCAGGATATCGAAACCCTTTTAAATTCACGACCACCATCAGACATAGTGCGTCTCATTTACTTTCTGCCAAGCGACCGGAACCCTCAGTCGGATATAGATTCCAAAATAGAGATGTGGATCAAAGGTGTCCAGAAATTTTATGCTGACATGATGGAAGTACGCGGGTACGGTAGAAAAACCTTTAAGTATGAAACTGATGAAAACGGTAAGGCAGTGGTCCATCATATAACAGGTGGGTTCACGGACACGTATTACAATAACAACGACAAGTGGAAAGTTTGGGACGAAATTAGAGACGCAGGATTCGACCCGACAAAAAATATCTATGCCGCTTTTATGGATTTCAGCGAAATTCTTGATGGTCTTCACTGTGGTACGGGTGGGAGTTGGGATCATGGCGGCGTCGTAAATCTCATCGCCTCTGAAGAATGTTTGGACAGCGATTACGGACATTGGCTGGCAGTCCATGAATTTGGACACGCTTTTGGATTGCAACACGATTACCGCGACCATTCAGACCTCGCGATAGATTTAGGGGGAGAAGAGTATAGGCAGGCTTCCTCTGATCTGATGGTTTCCTCTGCCTGTACTGCTAAGTGGTTAGATGTGCATCGCTACTTCAACAGCGGAACGGTCTTCTACAACGCACCGACAACGATTCAAATGTGGCCCCCTCGCGCAGCTGACCCAGAGGGCATCCGTCTCCGGTTTACAGTAACGGATCCCGATGGTCTTCAGCAAGCCCGACTACTTGCTACAAATTTAAAGGAAGACTACTTTGCAGGTAGAGACTACTTTGAGAACCATGACCACTTAGATGAATACATACTTGAGTGTGAATCCTTAAATGACACCAGCACGGCTGCCGAATTTATCACAACGGAATTCACATCGGACAATGACACTGTAGTGCTTCGGGTTATAGATATGAATGGCAATTTTATAGACGAAAGATTTCCAATCGACACGACCGCTCTACCGGAACACGTCGAAGACGTGAACGGGGATCATGTCGTGAACATCCAAGATTTGGTGATAATTGGCTCTAACTTGGGACAAACGGGGAAAAACATTGCGGATGTCAATGAGGACGGTGTCGTGAACATCCAAGACCTTGTTTTAGTTGCCGGCGCATTAGGTAAAGGTGCAGCTGCACCTTCTATATCGTATAACGATCTGACTCCCTTGCTGACACGCGTAGAGGTGCAACAGTGGCTGCATGAAGCACGGCAGATGAATCTCACAGATCCGACTTTTCAGCGCGGTATCTTCGTGTTGGAGCAACTTCTTGCTGCATTGACACCACAAGAAACAACACTCTTACCCAACTACCCAAATCCGTTTAACCCAGAGACATGGATCCCATATCGGTTAGCGGAACCCACAGCGGTCAGCATTTCTATCTATTCCATTGATGGGCATTTGGTTCGGACGCTCACATTAGGGCATCAATCTATGGGTATCTATGAAACTCGTAGCCGTGCAGCGTATTGGGATGGCAAAAATGCACTCGGTGAACCTGTCGCAAGTGGCGTTTATTTTTATACGCTCACAGCAGGCGATTTCACCACCACACGGAAGATGCTAATACTAAAGTAATTTTTCCTTCCATTTACGGATGATCTTGTGGATATCCGTTTTTTGATTTTTGATCTGGGCAGGTCATGTACCTGCCCAATTTTTGCGCGCCCATTTGACTAAAAAAAGGATTTATGATAATCTGGACTATGATCTATTTCATAACTGTAGCAGGATTTACACAAATTGAGCAAATATCGGATATTTGGACGCAAAAAAAAAGCGGTATTTTTCATGTTTTTAACCCCCTAAATCCCCTGCCCCTTTATCCTCTTATCAGGGCGTTGGGGACTTTAAGAAGCAGCGCGTAAGTCCTATGTAGAATAGATTTAGTAAGAGGTCGAAAAATATGCATCTCCAGTGAACTGTTGAATATATCGAAATTAAACTTGGATAGACCGACAGGGATACATAGAGAATTATTGCATAAAATTTATGAGACACGTCTGATATTTCGGTTGTCTGAAGTCGGCAACCGTATAGAAAGGAAATACATGAAAACTACATTTTTTTCCATATTAACCGTTTTCTGTTTAACGGCTCTATTTTTTTCTTCCAATAGTTTTGCCCAAGATTCACCGCAATGGCACCTACCCGAAGGTGCTACAACACGCCTCGGTAAAGGCTGGTTATATAAAATTCAGTACTCCCCTGATGGCACGCGGCTCGCCGCTGCGGGGACCCTCGGGGTTTGGATTTATGACACTGCAACTGATGAAGAAATTACCCTCTTTCCCGGACATGGATATGGCGTTTCAGCATTGGCGTATTCCCCTGATGGAAATATAGTCGCCGGTGGAAGTGCGAATGGCTCTATCCACGTGTGGAGTTCTGAAACCGGTGAAGTCTTGCACACCCTTGCTGAACACAGAAGAAGTGTCCGCAGTCTTGTTTTCAGCCCTGATGGATCCATCCTCGCCAGTGGCAGCAGAGATAATACGATCCGTCTATGGAACCCTGAAACCGGTGAACTTCTGCAAACGCTTGAGGGCCATACAGGAGGTATCAGTAGTCTCGTTTTCAGTGGTGATGGTAGCACGCTCATCAGCGCGAGTCGGGACGATACAATCGGTATATGGGATGTTGCTACGGGGAGCCTGCAGCAAACGCTTGAGGAACATCGCGATAACGTCGCGAGTGTTGTACTCAGCCCTGATGGCGCCACCCTCGCCAGCGGTGATTTGAATGCCGTTATCCATTTATGGGATACCGCCACATGGACGGTTAAGCAGACGCTCACTCGACATACATCGCATATCTACGATATGAAGTATAGTCCTGACGGTAGTCTGCTCGCGAGTGCCGGTGAGGACGATACCGTCCGATTGTGGGACGCTAACACAGGCGATCTCCTACATACCATCACTGCACACACCGCTGATGTCTATAGTATTGCTTTCACACCGGATGGAGATACCCTCGCTACGGGTGCCTGGGATGCGTCTATTCGTTTCTGGGAACCTGTCACCGGCAGACATTTGAAAACCATCACGGGACACACGGATGCTGTCCTGAGTGTTACATTTAATGCTGATGGCAGTATCCTTGCCACTCGGAGTTGGGACAAAACCATCCGCCTTTGGGACGCTGACACTGGCAAACTTCGGCATACTCTCATTGGACATCAAGATGATGTTGATGTTATTGTCTTCGCACCTGATGGCAGGACACTCGCCAGTGGAAGTCAAGACAATACCGTCCGTTTATGGGATGCTATTACGGGCGAACACATAAAGACACTCAGAGGACACTATTCCTATCTGATAAGTCTTGCGTTCAGTCCAGATGGCAGTATTCTCGCCAGTGGCAGTGAGGACGACAGCATCCGGTTATGGGATGTTGCTACGGGTCAGTACAGGGGCGGATTGTGGGAGCATGAGGCGGGGGTTGAGACCCTCGCATTTAACCCCGATGGCACCATGCTTGCCAGCGGGAGTCGTGACGATAAGATTATCTTGTGGGATCTCGAAACACGCGATGCCAT
>JAPPDN010000640.1 GCA_028824575.1 Candidatus Poribacteria bacterium
GTATGATTTCCCCGGCTCGCAGAACACTTATTTCTATGCGCTCGGTAATAACGGGAACGCTGCTGGGCACTACAAAGATATGAATGGACTTTACCACGGTGTTATCCTGCAAGATGGCGAACTGCGCCAATACGATTTTCCCGGTGCAGCCGAAACCCACATCTACGGTATGAGTGACGAAACAGGGGCACTGAGTGGTAACATCGTTGATGCAGCGGGAGTCACTCACGCCTTCTCAGGAGAACTGACAATTACATTCCCTGGCGCAGTCAACACTTATGGGGACTTTGTCAACGCCGCAGGGGCTGTCGTCGGCAGCTACATCGATGCCGATGGAATGTTTCACGGATTCATACGTTACCCCGACGGCAGTTTTACCACTATTGATCTCCCAACAATGCCGGACCTTGAATTCTTGTTTGTGAACACCATCACCGATGTCGGTGTTATCGGCTTCAGAGCCAAAGCTGCAAACGATATTCTGCGGTCCTATATCCTCCTACCGAGCGGCATCCTCTATGAAGTGCGGCTCCCAGGCAGTGTTATCACCGTCGTCCGAAATGTTAATCAGGATGGAAGTATTATCGGGTATTATGACTTAGCAGATGGACGTAGACATGGCTTCGTCGGTAGACCGACACCCCACCCCAATGGAGATGATTTTGGCAGTACTTTCTTTATGCACCTCTCTAAAGGTTTGAACATGCTGTCTGTGCCGTTGAAACCGACTGTCCATACGACAGCACGTTCGCTTGCAGTCAAGATGGGGGCGACAACAGTCATTACGCTTGACACCGCAAACCAGCAGTTCGTCGCATGGACACCAAACGCACCTGACGACGGATTCCCAATCGAAGGTGCAAAAGGATATATCGTCAACCTACCACACGCACGCGCGATTGTCTTCACTGGAACAGAGTGGACGAATCAGACACAGATCGCTGCAGCACCGCTCGCAACAATACCGTATCAGACATGGGCGTTTGTTGTTAGCGGATATTTAGAAGGTATCCAGCAGTTCAACGGTTACCTTGTCACAGTCCGAAATCATCGGACCAACACTATCATGGAAGCCCGAGTGCGCGGTAATTACTTCGCCGCTGCCACCGCCGATCTTAACTATCATAGCGTCGTAGAAGTCGGGGATACAATGGAATTAATTGTCACCGATACAAACGGAAATATCGCCTCAGAAAAATTCAATTTCACGGTGAACACAGACACTCTTGAAAACGCGGTTATGACCGTGACGCTTGACGGCATCGGCACACCAAAACAGAACCGTCTGCTTCAGAACTATCCAAACCCGTTTAATCCTGAAACATGGATTCCTTATCATCTTGCGGAAGGTGGTACTGTGTCTCTGTCTATTTATGACGCGACAGGTACACTTATCCGAACACTTACGCTCGGCTACCAATCGGCAGGCTTCTATCAAAGTCGAGAGCACGCCGCCTATTGGGACGGACGCAACGCGTTCGGTGAACCGGTCGCAAGCGGTGTTTACTTCTATCGACTGACAACGCCTTCTTTCCAGCAAACCAGACGGATGCTGATTCTAAAATAAAAATAACCGAACATTGACAGGTGTATCGCTGGCGAGGTTTGAAGCCTCGCCTCTTAAACACAGTATACAAGCTTGAATAAATGCAATACGAATGCACCAAATGTAGCAAAACTTATAATGTCTCGCCGTTACGCTACCAATGTGATTGTGGAAATGCCCTGAACTTAACCACAGATTCAAATATCTGTCCCAACCCACAGGTTCCGGCAGCGATGTCACTCTGGCGGTATCGCGAGGCACTGCCGATTGATGTGGATACAGATATTGTTACTCTTGGTGAAGGCATGACCCCGCTCGTTCCGCTGGATGTCAACGCACCGGAACACTTCGTAAAATTGGACTACCTCTGTCCAACTGGTTCCTATAAGGACAGGGGGGCATCCGTTCTCCTGACGCACCTCAAGGCACTTGGGGTCGAGGAAATCGTTGAAGATTCATCGGGCAATGCGGGTGCAGCAATAGCCGCTTATAGTGCAAGAGCAGGCATCCAGTGCACCATCTACTGCCCGGAATCTACCTCCCAAGGGAAACTCAAACAAATTGCCGCCTACGGTGCCGAGTTAAAGCTGGTTCCGGGAAACCGCATGGCGACAACGGAAGCAGTAAAACTCGCAGCGGAGACCACCTGTTACGCCTCGCACAATTGGCATCCGTTTTTCTTGGAAGGCACCAAAACGCTTGCCTATGAAATTGTGGAGCAGCTTGGATGGCGCGCACCAACACACGTTATCTGTCCCGTCGGATTCGGGAGTATCTATTTAGGACTTTTTATCGGTTTTCAGGAATTACAAGCACAAGGGATTATCGTAAACATGCCGCGCCTTCTCGGCGTACAACCTGATGTCTGTTGCCCGATCTACAATGCGGACGTTAATAAAGCAGGATCCATCACAAGAATGGCACAAACCGGTGAAACGCTCGCCGAAGGAACGACTGCCGAACTCCCGATCCGAGGACAGATGATTTTGGATGCTATCGCTACAACAAACGGTGCCTTTACTATCGTTGATAACACAGACATAAAAGCAGGACTGGAAATTCTCTCTGCCAAAGGCATCTATGTCGAACCGACTTCGGCTGTAGTTGTCAAAGGCTATCAAAAGTTTCAGGAAACAGGTATTATAAGCACAGGCGATCTGGTAGTGTCAATTCTGACCGGAATCGGCTTAAAAGC
The DNA here is from genome assembly GCA_028824575.1 of Candidatus Poribacteria bacterium. Classification (GTDB taxonomy): domain Bacteria; phylum Poribacteria; class WGA-4E; order WGA-4E; family WGA-3G; genus WGA-3G. The sequence continues at coordinate 2,742 of JAPPDN010000640.1, forward strand.
GAGTTTTTAAATATTGGGTTTCTGCTCCGATTTGTCCGTTGTCCAAATCGGGTTTCTGATTAAATTGTACTTTCAGTTTATTACACGTTCCTTATCTGTCATACGACAAAAATGGAATAAAGATAAAAATGATGCAAGAAAACAGACCTTATCCGACTCGGTTTATTGCGGTGTGCGCGCTCATCGCGCTTTTCATTCTCGTAATTGGTGCGTTGCGGGCTTTAGAACAACCTATCTTCCGCAGCACTGCCGCCAACAGTCGGAATGGTAAGACGCTTCCTGATTCTGTCATACGCCGCGATGAGATTGATCGCAAACGTTGGCCAGAAGGATTTCAACTCCACCGTTACTGGTGGATAGGAGGTGCTGCTGTCTATATCGCAGAGATGGATCGCACGACAGAAAACCTCCAATTTGATATAGAACTCGCCAACAACCAGATATTGGGACGTGAAACCATTACGAACGCTACGCGACGGCTTATGAAAAAGCAGATGCTGCCTCTTGCAGGTGTTAATGGCAGTTTCGGCATCCGAGAGGACTCTTACGGACGCGGCGGTATGACTTTTAATCTGCACATCCAAAACGGTGAACTCATCAGCATACCGATAATACGCGATAGATGGGGGTATTCGCCGCCGTCACCATGGGGCGAAACGAGTTTCGGTGTCACCCCTGATGGCGAGTTCCTTTTGGAGAGAGTACAGCTCAACGGTCAACTCCACATTGACGACGGCAACGGCGATACACTTCCGATTGATGCCATCAACCAAATCTGTGACACGTCGGCTCCGGTCGTCCTCTATACGCCTCGTTTTGGACACAGGACCCTGACACGCCGATGCTACGAGTTCACGCTCGAACGACTCGAACTTCCGATTACCGGAAAATACACAAGCAGGTTTATTGTGACTGAGGTCAACCGGCGCGGGAACAGCCGTATCCCGTCTGACGGTGTTGTTATTGCGATAGAATCGCGCTTGGCACGCAATTGGACAAAAAAAATTACAACATCTACAAAAGGCACATTGGAGATTGCGCTCACCCCGACAAAGTGGCAACACGTTCAACAAGGTGTCGGTGGCAATCTACGGCTTGTCCGAGACGGTAGGATTGAACCAGAACTTGTTAGGTTTGGAGAAACCCGAGGCCGCAGCGCATCCGCCCATCGTAACGGTGCCTCGCGCCACCCGCGTAGTGCCTTAGGATTTAACGACGAAAAGCTCTTTCTCATTGCTATTGACGGCAGACAGCACGGGTATAGCATGGGGATGACGCTTTACGATATGGGGAAATTTTTCAGCGAACTCGGCATCAAACACGCCATCAACTTCGACGGTGGCAGCTCCTCAGCGTTATGGGCTTTAGGCGGAGTCGTGAACAGTCCCGCGCACGGCTATGAGCGCCGTATCTTCAACATCGCAATGATTCGTGCTAAAAAGAGATGAAACCACGATACCTCTTACTATCTATCTTCTTGGTACTCGCGTGTTCTAATAGGAATACCCCGCGTGCCGTCTGCGAGGATTTTATCTACAACTACTACCAGCGCGCCGACCAAGTGGCAGCTCTACAACTCAGTCACGGACTCGCCGCAGAAAAACTCCAAGATGAGATTGAACGTGTCAGTGAAGTACGCGTCCCGGGGCAACAATTTGACGAAATGCCAAAGATTGAATACGAAGCAACCGGTCAAGAGGAAGGACCAACACACGTGCTATTCAACTACAAACTCACTATCGAAATCCGAGGCACGACAACCCATACCCGAAAAGTCGTGATCCAGACCGAACAGATTGATGGACGCTGGAAAGTCGTCAATTTTGATGAATATTAAGAAGCCTATACGTAAATATACAATCCTTAGGCTTCGTGGAGATTGTTATCCTTGAAAAAATTATATCCATTTGGTTATAATATATTATGGATCATGAGAGAATAAACTTAAGAGAAACCGTATGGATCGGAGATTCTAAGGCAAGACTGAAGGAATTCCCGCAGCCTGTCCAAAAAGATATTGGGGACGCTTTATTTATTGTCCAGGCTGGAAGCATGTCTCCAGCAGCTAAACCATTTAAAGGCGTTGGTTCGGGAGTGTTTGAGATACGATCGGATTATCGGACCGATACTTATCGCGCCGTATATGCGGTGAAAATTGGAGAGCGAGTTTACGTGCTGCATTGCTTTCAAAAAAAATCAAAGCGTGGAATTAAAACTCCCAAGAAAGAGGTGGACCTTATCAAGAGACGCCTCAAAATGGCACAAGAACTGGAGGAAAATTATGAGCAAGCGGATTAAATTTGAAAAGAGCTCTGGCAATGTCTTTAAGGATTTAGATTTGCCAGATGCGGACGAACTATTCCTTAAAGCGAAGCTTGGATTTGAGGTGTTCCAGATTATAGAAGATCGCAAGTTAACCCAGGCTGAAGCGGCAAAGATTTTAGGCGTGAAGCAGCCTGAGATCTCCCGGCTAAAACAGGGAAGGTTTAATCATTATAGTGTAGAACGGTTGTTAACGTTTCTGAACCAATTGAATCGCGATATTGAAATCCGCATTATTCCCTCAGAAAATAGGAAGGGACAACAACGAGTCGTCGCTGTTTAGTTCTTGGAGAAAAAGTTCGTCATCAAAGGAAAATTTAAAGAGTAATGAAAACCGGAAAAGTCGCTATTTTCACACAGCCGCAAACGCCTATGGAATTTCGGGAATACCCGATTCCATCCGTCACATCTGATGATATGCTTGTGCGCATCCGTATGGCAAATATCTGCGGCTCCGACCTGCATTTCTGGCGCGGACACGGTCCGAAAATTGAGAGCGGTATCCCGCAAGTGTTGGGACACGAGATGATCGGCACGATTGAAGCGATGGGACGTAACATCACAACAGATAGCACAGGGCAACCGCTTACTGAAGGCGATCGGATTGCCTATTCCTATTTCAAGCCGTGCCAACGCTGCTGGATGTGTCTCAACGGTAAACCGGGGTGTCCGAACCGCTACCGAGATTGGCTCGGTGTCTCCAGCGAGCAGCCGCCGCACTTCCACGGTGCCTACGGTGAATACTACTACATGAAACCCGGACATTGGGTGTTCAAGGTTCCCGACGAGCTCTCAGACGCGCTGGTATCCCCCATCAACTGTGCCTTGTCCGAAGTCATCTACGGACTGAACCAGATCGGCATTACGCTCGGTGACACCGTGGTTATTCAAGGTGCTGGTGGCCTCGGTCTCTACGCGACGGCAGTCGCACGCGAGATGGGTGCGGGAAAAATCATCGTTCTTGATCGACTGCCCGCCCGCCTTGCACTCGCGAAGGAATTCGGTGCAGATGAGACACTCAACGTTGACGAGATTAAGATGAAATCACGGGTTGAATATGTACTCGATCAAACGGGTGGCATCGGTGCGGATCTCGTCGCGGAGTTTGTCGGTTCGCCACGCGTTCTCGCTGAAGGTATAGAGATGCTCCGATGGGGTGGACGCTATCTCTGGATCGGAAACATCAACCTCGGATTCCCTACAGAGATTGATCCGGGGAATATCGTCCGGTGTAGTAAAGCGATTCGCGGGGTCATCGTCTATGAACCGTGGGTTATCCCACGCGCGCTCGACTTCCTGCTGCGCACACGCGACAGGTATCCATTCCACAAAATCATCTCCGATACCTTCCCATTCGGCGAGATTAACGAAGCCTTCTCTTACGCAGACACAGGCTCAGCCATCAGAATCGGACTGGAATTTACAGAATAAAATGGCATCTTCCATTTACATCCACATCCCATTTTGTGCCACGAAGTGCTACTACTGCGCCTTCAATACGTACACTTTCCATAAAGAGCAGGCGAAAGCATACCTCACGGCACTCCGCACAGAAATGGAACTATACGCTCCAGATATTGAACCACTACAGACAATTTTCATCGGCGGCGGCACGCCTTCCATCCTCTCTGCTAACACCTTATCGCAACTGCTTACCGACATCCATCAGCATTTCCAAATAACACCGGATGCTGAAATCACCGTAGAATGCAATCCCGGCACAGTCGATAGTGAGAAACTTAACGTGATGAAAGACAATGGCGTAAACCGGTTAAGTTTCGGTCTACAAGCGATGCAAGATAACACCCTGAAACAGTTAGGCAGAATCCACACCGTTGCTGAGTTCCTTGAAAGTTACCACCTCGCCCGCGAACAGCGTTTTGAGAACATCAACATTGATCTCATC
>JAPPDN010000450.1 GCA_028824575.1 Candidatus Poribacteria bacterium
TTTGTATTCAGACATTTTCATCAACATAAAAAAATCCTCCATTAGGGTAGTTATCCGCTTGTGTCTCGCACCTATCCGCGTCCGGACAGACGGGCTTTTGACACGGCGGCGGTTGTGATTTAAATGTCAAGAAATACGATTTTTCGACATTCAGATACAGTTTCTATCCAAACGATAGCGTTTGGGTGAACTCGCAACAGTTGCGAAGTTCCCTAATTGATTACCGACATCGACTGAACAGAAGTCAATCTGTGTCAGCATTTTGGTTGAAAAGTTATTTCTCCTTTTTAACCATTGCGGAGACGGGATCCGTGGGATTGTCTGTCGCGGCTTTCTTCCAATCCGCTATCACACGTTCCACTGTTTCCTCAATGGTGGAGCGAGAGATGCCGAGTGCTTCTGTAATCTCTGAAAATGATTGTTGATCCAAGAAGTACCGTTCCATAACATTTCTGTCTTTCTCGTCGAGGAGGCAGTCTATCAATGCGTCCAAGTGCTGCATAACGGGATTCGCCCATTTGATGAGGCGTTCCTGTCTTTTCTGAATCGCCCCGGCTTTTGAATCGCCCCTTTCGGCTATTTGTGCGGGGTTTAGCCGCTCATCACGTGCAATCACTACGACTTCTCGGTCCTTATCCATATATATGAGGAGACGGAGAAGTTGTTCTTCCCAATAGCGATGTGCCTCGGTTTGTGCGGTGTCAGTTTCCGCACGCATTGATGCATCATAAAGTGCCTCTCTTTCGCTGACAGAAAGTGTATCAAGCGGTGTGGTTGGTAAGCGTCGCCTTTGGCGTGATTTTCTTATCGCGTCAATCATTAGATTTTGCGCTGCGGTTACCAACCACTCCAACAACTTCTCTGGCTCTCCAATCTGTTTTCTCTTGTTGAAGGCTATAAGAAAAGTGTTGTTGGTGATTTCATCGGGGTCTACGACGGTATCTGGATGATTTGATCGCCTTCTATTAATTGTGTTAAAGACATCCTTGTAATACGCGTTGACGAGTAAGCGAAGTAGTTCACGCGCCTCTTCCTCATCGTCCGTTTCTACAAATCGCCGATTTAAACGAATATCGTTCACTTTCCTGACTATGCGCCCACCTCTTTGGAGATAAAGTTATGGCTGGCTTCATATATAATCACGAAAATTTTGCTTAAATTCCGACACAGTATGTATTTTTTTCTGAAGATAAAAAGGGAATTCGGTAATTTTCTGAAGATGCCCGGTAAAGTCAGCCTGATAAGCGGGATTTATTTAAAAGTCAAAAATCTATCATCTTGTACTAAGTTTGCGTAAGCTCTATTGTATTTCATGTAATGCGAAACAAAAATAGAGTCTTCATATTACCGTAACGCGTATGTTGGGACGAAAGGTTGCATAAAATAGAAATTTTGGAAGGAGGTGTGTTTCTCTAAAGGAGCAAGGTTCGTAGTCGCGCGATCTACAGAAGATAGGTATATTGACAGACCAAAATTCGTGAAATCTGTGCAATCCACGTTATCCACGATTCAGACAACTAAAAACTGGATGCCTCTGGCAGTTTTGGCTTGCAAGGGACATCAAAAGTTGTTATGATACACATAATTGATAATGTGAAGTCTTATGAACCGGAAGGGGTGTGCCGAGGACGCTGATGAATTCTAAATTAAAATATACGATAGGATTTTTAATCTTTTTAGGACTTTGTTTCGGCTTCCAGTGGCGGGCAGGGCAGGTTAGCGATGTTGAAACGCTTGTGTGGTACAGCATCATCCCGCCGCTGCTTGCTGTCACATTAGCGATTGTAACAACCCGATTGTTTCCGAGTCTCTGTATAGCAGTGGGTGTCGGGCTTCTGCTCTCGTGGTATCAGAAAGGTGGGACACCGAGCGGTTTCTTGGCAGAAACTGTCTGGTTCGTCCGTGCCGTGAGTGTCGGAAATGATGGGATAGATCTCTTCAATTTCTGGGTAGTCCTGTTCGTTTGTCTTATCATGGCGACAATCTCTGTTGTAGTCGCTTCCGGTGGGATTGGTGGCGTGGTTGTCTGGCTTTCTCAATTTGCGAAGGGGCCGCGTTCCGCACAATTTATCACGGGTTTGATGGGGATCGTCATCTTTATTGGAGATTATTCCAATGCGATGCTCGTCGGACCGACAATGCGTCCGCTCACCGACCATCATCGCGTCAGCCGTGAAAAGTTGGCGTTCCTTGTGGATTCCACAAGTGCCCCGATTGCGGGTCTCGCGTTTGTTAGCACTTGGATCGGTTATGAGGTAGGACTCTTTGAGGATATCGGGGAGACACTCGGTCTTGGACGTGATGGGTATTCCATGTTTTTCGATGCGCTCAGTTTTCGGTTTTACTGTGTGTTGACCATCATTTTTGTTATCGTCAATGCGATCAGTGGCAGAGATTATGGTGCGATGCACCAAGCCGAGACCCGTGCGCGAGAGACAGGAGACATTGCCGCTTCAGATGCACAAGCACTCGGACACGCCGGATCTTTTACCAGTTTACCCAACGCCGTTATCCAACCCTTTTCAGCGGTTTTACCCCTTTTAACGCTTTTTGGGTTGCTATTGGGTGGTTTCTGGATTGATGGCAACGGTACGGGGTCTATTCTGTCGCTAACATCCTGGCGGAACGCGCTTTCAGAGGCGAACAATGTGATGGTGCTTGCGTGTGCGGCAGCAAGTGCATTTGTCGTGGCAATCATCTGTGCACGTTGGCTCTCAAAGTTAAAATTTTCGGATATCGCGCCGGTCGTTTGGGATGGTATAAAGGGGAGCCTCACGCCGTTGAGCATTCTGTTATTGGCATGGGGACTCAAGGCGAGTTGCGATAGGCTGATGACGGGTGATTTCCTTGCTACGATGCTGAGTGATGTTGTATCGCCACTCTGGTTCCCGATCTTCGTGTTTATCTGTGGTGCTGTGACCTCTTTTGCGACCGGCACGAGTTGGGGCACGATGGCGATCCTGATTCCGACTGCGATTCCAGTGGCGTTTTCGCTCGATGGCGGTAGTTATGGACTCACGACAATTATTTGTCTCGGTGCGGTGCTGGATGGTGCCATCTTTGGAGACCACTGCTCGCCGCTTTCGGATACAACGATTTTGAGTTCTATCGCCAGCAGTTGCGATCCGCTGCACCATGTGCGAACGCAATTGCCTTATAGCCTTACTGTTGCGAGTATTGCACTGTTTTGCGGTTATCTTCCTGCTGCACTTGGTATCTCTTCAGCGATCGGGATTGCGTGTGGGACCGCCGTAATAATCTTGTTGCTTTTTGGCGTAGCTCGCAAGCCAAAACTTGCTACATAGAGGTATGGGGTTACTGGTTTCCGTAAGTTTCAAGAAAGGAGAATGGTATGAAGGTAGCACTTGAGGGAAAGGTAGCAGTTGTTACGGGGGGTGCGAATGGCATCGGTCGCGCGATTGTAGATCAGTTAATTGATAATGGTGCTTCTGTGGCGATTGTTGATATTGATGTAGAGACAGGTAAGGAGACCGTCAAAGAAATTCAGCAAAGCGGTGGGACAGGTCTATTTGTGGAAGGCGATGTGTCGGACGCAGCGCAGATGGAGATTGTCGCAGATCAGATTGCGGGGCACTTTGGTAAAATTGAGATTTTGGTTAACAACGCTGGGATTAATACCAAGAGCGATAGGGTACCGATTCATCAGTATACCTTAGAAGATTGGCACCGTATTTTGCAGATAGACCTCACCGGTGTTTTCACAACGAGTCGTGCTGTTATCCCATATATTCTTAAATCCCATAGCAGGTCTGGCTCGGAGGATGCGACTGGACGAATTGTTAACATCAGTTCTATTGCGGGGTTGGTGCCGTTGCGCTTACAGAGTGCTTACGTTGCGGCGAAGGCAGGGGTTGCGAATCTGACACGTTCAATGGCATTGGAACTCGGACCCGAAGGGATTCTGGTAAATGCTATCGCACCGGGTTCGACATTGACCCGCGGTACGGAGGCACTCTTCTATGGAGATGATGGGGCATATACAGAAAACGCTGCCAGCCTGTTATCGCACATTCCGCTTGGGAGACCGGGAAAAACGACGGAGATCGCGGCAGCGGTGCTCTTTCTCGTTTCGCCGGATGCGAGTTATATCAACGGTAGTGTGCTTGCGGTAGACGGGGGATGGACTGCTGGTTATACACGGGATTGGTAGATGTGACGGCACAAGATGTGGGCTTCGTTACTGGTTTAACGGCACACGGATGAAGATTAAGAATTTAATCGGGTAATTTTTACCGATGCCCGGTGCGGTTAGGAAACTGGTTTAACGGCACACGGAGCGTGCCTACTACTTTTATCAATCTTCCCGTCAAGACCCCATGCTTTAGCTTGGGGATGTAGACGGGCGTTGGATTTTGTAGTAAAAAACATTTGATATATACCTAAAAATATGGTATAATTATAGTATCAAGTTGGCAGGCATAATCAGCGTTACCACTTGGTAATGTGCCTGCCTACCCATTGATTAGGGATTAAAAACTTGGTACTTGATATCCCATGAAAACCTATAAATATCCGCTTTATGATCAGTCTAATACGATTCGTATCGGTAATCTGCTTGATGATATGTGGCAAGTGCATGTGTATTTCCACGAGTGGCAACGTCAACGGTATAAAGACGGGCTGCCTTATGCGAACTACAATGCTATGGATTCCCACTTTAGGGAACTGAAGAAAACAACGCATCCGCATTGGAAGCTGCTGCCGAGTCAAGCAGTGCAACAAGAGTTGACGCGTATTGATAATGCATACGATCGCTTTTTCAAGAAACTTGGTGGCAGACCGCATATCAAGCCGAGGCGTAAGTTTAAGTCTATTACGTATCCGGGTTCTGCGGGTTGGTCTTTGCATAACAACCGTATCACGTTGACTTTCCGTAAATGGAATCCCAAGACGCGTAAATGGCAGTTTGATAGGATACCTTATACATTTCACAAACACCGTCAATGGCATGGCACGATTAGCACTCTCACGATTAAGCGTGAGAGTTGTGGACGCTATTGGGTTTGCATAACAACGGACTACACAGATTTTAGACCGCTGCCGACAACAGGTAAAAGCGTTGGGGCAGACTTCGGCATGAAAAACGCTTACTTGACACTTAGCACGGGTGAAAAGATACAACACCCCCAACCTTTGAAACACTCCTTGAACGAACTTCGGTCTCTCACCAAAGCACTTAGCCGTAAGGTCAAAGGCTCTAATCGTTGGTGGCAATGTGTGAGACGAATCGCCCGTCTCTATCGGAAAATCAGCAACCAACGCAAAGACTTTCATTGGCAACTCGCCAGTAAACTCTGTAAAAAGTTTGATACGATTGTCATTGAAACTCTGAATCTTGACGGCATGAAACGGCTTTGGGGTCGTAAGGTATCTGACCTTTCCTTCTATCAGTTTGTTGAGATATTGCGGTATAAGTGTCGTAAACATAAGCGTCTTTTGAAAGAGATTGATCAATGGAGGGCTACAACAAAACCTTGTAGCGACTGTGGTTTTCATAACGAAACCCTAACATTGAAGGATAGGCAGTGGACCTGTCCTGAATGCGGTTCACACCACGATAGAGACATCAACGCTGCGATAAACATTTTGCGGGCAGGGATAGCCGTCACTTGACGATATGCCTTATGTTCATTCAATTCACTTTGAGAACATAAGGGAAACGCCCGCGGGTGGAGCGAAACTAAGACGGTGGACTCTTTGAGAAAACCGCAGTCGCTATGAAACCGAAGCCCCAACCTTTAGGTTGTGGGTGCTATCACAAAGGAGATAAGAAATGGCAAAGATTACTACGTTTAAAGGGTATCAAGGCGAACCGCCTATTCCGAAACCGGCGCATCAGGTGCAAGCGAATGTTGTCACGGTTCAAGATGGGGTGCCTGTAAGGTACTCGGGTTGTGATGGTATTGGTGTGCGTGTCGTGCATCCGGCGAACCCGAACGCGCCTGCAGAGAACTTAGGCCTCGTCGTGTTTTTTGTGCCGCCACATGTTGTGCTTGAACCGGGGAGCCACCACACCGAGGAATGCTATGTGATTCTAAAAGGAAAAGGCGTGATGACGCTTGCTGGGGAAAAGGTGCCTGTTGAGGCGGGGATGTTCATCCATCTGCCACCCTGGTGTGAGCATGGGATTGAAAATACAGGTGATGAGTCGATGGAGGTGCTAATCTGTACGTCTCCACCAAACCCATAAATCAACACGAAAAAGGTTGTTTTTTGGAATCAAATGCCTGATTTGGAGGTTACTGACTCGTACCTTCTTACAGGCATTTGTATTTTTAATTCAACTTTTTCGCCATATTTTCGTTAAATAAAGTATCTTAACCTAAGTTGCCATCTTATATTATAGAAAGTTAAGAATTAATAGGACACTCTGCACCGGTTCGGTTAGGAATGCAGATCGCATTTGGGTGAGTACACCACAAAACCGAACCTACCAGGGGATGAAAGTGTCTGCTTATTTTTAAGTTTCACTATAAATAAACAAGAAATGTAGATGCCTGTCTGAAATATTGTAAGTAGCAATTTGGGTGATCTTAAGTGTTTAGATACCACACGTTTAACCTGTGGGGGATTGATTTATGCGCGATTCGATGGGCGGTTTTGACAGTGGAAGATCATCTCGGAGACGACGGTCAAGTTCTTATAGTAATGGCGGCGGACGCCTACGGAAGTTAGACCATGACCCCTTGTCGACAACGGAAGAGGTGCCTGAACTTCTAAAAGAACAGGCAGAGGCACGGCTTGAAGCAGGTGAAGAGATCAAGGTTTCTGTTTCGACGGATCTACGCTTTGACGGCACCTACGGCAAGGATTGGCTGTTAATTACGAATAAGAGGCTCATTGCCGTAGGTGCCGTCAAAGCGTAGATCCGTCGAAACAGAAACCTTGACCTCTTCACCTGCTTCAAGCCGTGCCTCTGCCTGTTCTTTTAGA
>JAPPDN010000003.1 GCA_028824575.1 Candidatus Poribacteria bacterium
CCATCAGAACACTGATACTGCGCCCAAAAACACCACCATCCATGCTTCCTTTTCTATCATAAGGATTCGCAACAAACAGCATGCGACCGTTTGGGGTACCAGCAAATACTGTTGTGTACGCTTTCAGGAAGGCTTCGATTGTCCCTTGTATTTCATCAGCAGCAGCTTTAAAGCCTTCACCGATTGCCAAGACAACCTCTGCCTCATCAGATTTTGCTATTCTCTCAGCATGTGTACCAAGCAAGAGGAAAGATTCTATCAAATCGTTTTGGTCTGTGACAGCAAATTGGTGTCTTTGGTTCCCGATGCGATTCCAAGGCGTTGAGACATGCCAATTCTCAGGAACATCAAACTGCACTTCGATATTGTCCATTTCAGTAATAATGAACAAAGCACGACCCGTCCAGAACACACAATCTTCTTTAGCATAAGGTGCTTCGTCTGGTCCAGGTGGCCATTCCCTTTCATCGTGCTTGAGTAATACCCTATAACTAAGAGTTACAGGAGATGTATCTTTAAATTCAATCAACCAGCGAACACGATCAAGTTCTTCTATGGGCAAGATTTCGCCGGTCGCGTCCCGAACAGTTACCCCACGTACGTAAGCAGCATAACCAAAGGGCAGTCCCTCAGTACCAAAATTGTCCATGCTTAACTGTATTGTTTCTCCACTCCCCACTTTCGGAGTTAGAACACAATTGACATGCGCCACGCGCTTATTATCGGCATTTATTTTAACTTCATACTTCGCGGCTTTGAATGCCATCGGTTTACCTAAGTTCTCGGTAATATGAAACCGCTCAATCACTGCTTCTTCGCGATAATCGTTTTGCCATTTGTATGTCCATGTATTGCCGATCTGCACGGGGAGGTATTCTATAGTGTTGGCCGGGGCATTGTATTCCAGCAATTCTGCTTCCGTTGTGGCACCGTTAGAATGTTCATAACGCATTTTGACGAGTCCAACGCCCTTAGCAAACCACAAATAGCGTGTTCCATTCACAAATGCACTTTGAAGATCGGAACCCGCTTCAGCGTCTGTGAAAACAGTTTTGTGTTTGAGACATTCGGGGAAAGTTCCTGCGGAAACTTCTATCTGCTCATAGCCCTCCAAGGTTATCTCAGCCTGTGAATCCCAGCCCGCCTTCTGTGTCCAACTATCTCCTACAACCAAAGGAAATCTGAAAAGGTTAATATTATGGTGGAGAATATAACTTGACAGCATGTACATCGGCGATGGATCAGTTTGAGAAATTATGCCTCTGGTACTGGCACTTGTAGATGTAAAAATTGTATCGGTTTTTCTGAAAATGAAAGTTCCTTGCGCCAAGTGTTCTCCACTCTCTGTAGTAGCGTCGGCACCCAGTGTGATGTGGCGCTCGGCTTCATCGGCAATAGTTATTTCCTCTGCTTCATCTACTGCAGCGGTAACCTTAGCCATATCTTCTGGCGGATCGGGTTGCTGATTTAATCCATCGTTACTCTTCAGTGCATTGGCGTTTCCAAGTTGGGTCCGCACATCCGGTTTGGATTCAAGATTTAGCACAATAGGTGCCTCAATGAGTTCCACCTTCATTTCCGAGGCAGCATCGAAACTATACGGCTTTTGGAAACGCGACAAGTATCGGTTGCCTACACCCAACATCAAAAATACAACTGCTAACGTAGAAACGCCTATTGCCCACGGCACCAACGGTTTACCACCAGACGGCGCAATCGGTTCCATACGTGAAACCTCGCGCATGATATTCTCTGTTAGATTTGGTGTGATCTGGTAATTGCCTAAAGCCTCTCTAATCATGGGTTCCTCCTTTTTTAAGCGGTTCCGCGCTCGGTAGAGGCGATTCTTAATCGCAGCTACCGATACACCTAAAAACTCGCTGATCTCCTCATAATTCATTCCCCCGAGGTAGTGGAGCGTAATGACTGTCCGCTCACTCTCTTGTAACTTCGCAAGCAACTTTTTGACGATCTCGCGTTGTGTTTCCTCTGTCATACGCTCGTTCTCCGCAATGACATAGCCAGAATACGTCGCTTTTTCTAACTGCGCGCTGTTTGTCTCTTCCAACGATTGTGTCCATAGACGTTTTTTACGAAGCCACGTACTACAATGGTTCGCTGCTATTACATACAGCCAACTCGCGAAACGCTGCGGTTTTTTTAGTGTAGAGAGCCTCTGGTATGCTTTCAGGAATGTATCCTGTGTGATATCCTCGGCGATATGGAAATCTCCGATCTTCCGCCACGCAAGCGCGTGAACGGATCTCTGATACTTTCTCACAAGCACAGAGAACGCAGTATCATCGCCATCAAGGACGCGTTGGATGAGTGCAGCATCGTTGTTTTTCATCGGACACCTCTGCAAAGGGAATGTTCATCATTTCACATCAACATTTAGTGACGCTACATGAGATAAAAAAGTCTCATAATTTGAGAAAAAATTGGGATGGGTTCATGGAAAGAGGGTTAAGATTCTATTTTCTTGAAAACGAGAGATAAGGAGGGTTTGTCGTTGGACGCCTCAGACCGAAATTTGCTCCTTCTTCTTTCTATTGGTAGGATTATACCATAAATCCGACTATAATCAAATATCGGATTACTTATACACCAGAGATTGGCGAAGTTACAAATCTCACCAGCGAAGAACGGGTTATCATTTTCAATCTTCCAGTGTGGCTAACACGTAGGCGTAGCCTTCCGCAACTGCCAGGCTTGTCGGGCAACTTGCCTGAAGTGGTATGGCGGATAAAAATTGGTCGCGTTTATAGTTAGCTCCTTTAGGCGGGGACTCTATTTTAATGAAACGGAAAGATTAATTTGGCAATAACTTTTGGCATCGTTTTCTCCTCCTATTCTGTTCCGGTTGTCTTACGATACGACCTAATTTAATCGAGGATGTTCCATTATTCGCATAGGCTTTGTACCGCAAACTGTTAGTTTGTGGGAAACCATTAGACACAATCGGGTCACCACACGGGTCCCGAAAGACCACAATCTAACAGATCGTGGTACAAAGTATGTACCATCGCGCCACTTTTCCGAACCGATGCCGATACCTTGATGATTACCTTTGTAGTTGTGACGATTTATGAAACACCCTCATTTAATCAGTTGTGTCAGGTGTGATTTCCCATAACAGCAACGTGCCGTCTTGACTCCCGCTCATTAGCGTATTGCCATCTGAGCTGAACGCCACGCTCCTGACCCCATCCGTGTGTCCTTGGAGAATTCGCACGGTTGTGTCCGTCTGCACATCATACAGATGAACGGTCTTATCCCAACTCGCACTCGCCAGTATATTGCCGTCAGGGCTGAACGCCACGCTTTCGACCTCCTTCAAATGCCCTGTGGTTTGGCGGATTGTGCCTGTCTCTACATCCCAGAGATGAATGATGCCGTCCTTACTCGCACTTGCGAGGGTTTTGCCATCCGGACTGAACGCTACGCTCCCTATCTCTGCCGTATGCCCTTTGAGCGTATTTTGGAGTGCGCCGGTCTTTACATCCCATAAATGGATAGTCTTATCCTTACTCCCACTTGCCAGCGTTTTGCCATCCGGACTGAAGGACACGCTATTGACCCAATCCGTATGCCCTTCAAGGGTGCCGTGGATTCTGCCTGTCTGGGCATCCCACAAACGGACGGTGTTATCCCAACCCCCACTTGCCAGCGTTTTGCCATCCGGACTACTGAACGAGACACCCGCGACAACATCCGTATGCCCACCGAGGGTATTGCGGAGCGCACCTGTTTCCGCGTCCCAAAGATGGATGATGCGACCATAACCCGCCCCTGCCAACGTTTTGTTATCTGGACTGAAGGACAGGCTCTCAATTGAATGTGTTCGCGCGACTTTAAGGGTATGGCGGCGCGTGCCAGTTTGCGCGTTCCACAAACCGACCGTGTCATCGCCCATCGCACTGGCGACTGTATTTCCATCAGGGCTGAAAGATACGTTTACGACCGCGCTGGTGTATCCTGTGCGGGTATTGCGGAGTTCGCCTGTTTCCGCATCCCACAAACGGAGGGTGCCGTCATAACTGCCACTGGCGAGCATTTTTCCATCTGGACTGAACGCTACGCAAGAGACGTGGTACGTATGTCCTATGAGAATTCGGCTAAGTTCACCTGTCTGTGTATTCCAGAGACGGATGGTACCATTATCCAGCGGACTTGCGAGGGTATTTCCATCCGGGCTGAACGCCATACTATTGACATTATCTCTTGCTTCTCCAACAAAGTTGTGGAGGCGTGCACCGGTCTCCACATCCCATAGATGAATGGGACTTTCCCATTCCCAAGACCAAGTAGCAAGTATTTTTCCGTCGGGACTGAACGCCATTTCCCAAATCTCGCCCTTATGCCCAATGAGGGTAAGCGTTTTGCGGAGCGTTCCGGTCTGCGCATCCCAGAGACGAATAGTGTTATCCTTACTCCCACTCACCAGCGTTTTGCCATCCGAACTGAACGCCACACTATTGACCCAGTCCGTATGCGTTGTAAGCAAGTCAAGCACTTGTCCACTATGGGTATCATAGAGCCATATCCCAATAGAGCTCGCGACCGCCAGTCGCCTGCCATCCGGGGAATACGTGATTGCCCTTATAGCACCTTTACCGAGGCGGGATTTAGCACCTTCCGGCAGATGCAGTTGCTGCAAATGTTGGCGAGCAGAATCCTTGGCGTGTTGATCAGAATCATCAACGCGACTCGGCGTAGCAGTGCTTCCGGGCTGCGGCTGAATGTCTGACTTGGATTCAAGGTTCAACACGTGACCCACTGGACGCACACCACGAGCCGCGTAATCGTACACAGGCGTATCAGGGGATAGCTCTAAACGAAACAACTCACTAACATCCACGTTTAACCGACACTGCCGCGTACGGACAACGGTCTTAGAAATGAAATCCTCTTCTTTTTTTCCAGAAGATGTTGCTGGCGCATGATACCTCACCATTACCTTAGGAAACCAGACATCCGGCAGGTATTCGTGATACGCAATTACTCGGGTACTAATATAGGTTACACCTGCTTTGTAAGGGGACCACTCTGGTGGAGTCTCTTCTGGAGGAACGGTAAATGTTTCTTCCGACCTAACCAGTCGGAAACCCTTGTCATGAGAAATCCAGAGCTTAAGGGAGCGGGTAGATCTATTTAGACGAATAATAGAGACCTTTTCACCGTTCAATATCTCGGTGCCTATCAGTTCACTTTCGTGTTTCTCAAGCAACTGCCATAGCGGTTGAGATAGATAAGCGTTGGTTGACGCGTCATCTGGAAAGGTGAGCCAAAACCGCGGATCTTGGTCAGAATATATCATTGCCCAGTGGGGTCGAACGTCATATTCGAGATTGCCATCATAAACCTCCAGCATCGTCTCTCCTACGAACAAAATAAAATAAGTTTTCTCTTTCCCAATGATCCTGAAACTGTTTCGTAATTTGGCAGGGGCAATACGGACATCAGCGGCAAGTCCAATACCTACCTGCTTGAACGCTTGTTGAACCTTCTCAAGGACTGGACTTTCCTTGTTAGGTTTAATTTCAACCCTAAAGAGAAGGTTATCGGGTCGATGTACCCCCCACTGTCGTTCTCCATCCCAAAAATCGATGTCAGGTATATTTGAGGCACGCCGTTCCTTCGGTTGGACCCAGACTTTCTCGCCTTCAAATGCCAATGTATATTCATTTATCTCCATGCCTCTTTCGATGACAAAATCACCAGTTATGGAAGTAACGGCATTATCATAATGCTTCATCTTAGTGATAATTGTTTCCAAGTCAAGCGAAGCGGCATCATCAACTTGATTGCCCGCTCCATTGTTCTTATCCTGTGCGTTGGCATTTCCGAGTTGCGTCCGGTCATCCGGTTCGGATTCAAGGTTTAGCACAACGGGTGCGTCAATCAGTTCAACTTTCATCTCTGACGCTGCATTGAAATTGTAAGGCTTCTGGAAACGCGATAAAAGTTGATGGTTTGCGATCCCTAACATCAAAAGGACAACTGTTAATGCGGAAACACCGATCGCCCACGGCACTAACGGTTTGCCGCCAGACGGTGCAGCGGGTTTCAGACGCGAAATCTCCCGCATGATATTCTCTGTGAGATTTGGTGTGATTTGAAAATTTTCTAAAGCCTCTCGAATCATAGGTTCCTCCCTCTTTAAACGTTGCTGCGCACGGCGCAAGCGACTCCTCACCGTATTTGCCGATACACCCAAAAACGCGCCGATCTCCGCACTGGACATCTCACCGAAGTAATACAGCGTGATGACCGTGCGTTCACTCTCTTGGAGTTTGGCGAGCAATTTTTTCACGGCTTCGCGTTGCGCTTCTGCCGTTACGCGTTCGTTTTCCGCAACGACATATCCAGAATACGTCGTTTCTTGTAGTCGTGTATCATCAACCGGTTCTGTCCATAAACGCTTTTTACGCAGCCATGTACTACAGTTGTTTGCAGCAATCACATAGAGCCAACTCGCAAAACTCTGCGGTTTCTTCAGCGTCGCTAATTCCTGATATGCCTTTAGAAATGTATCCTGCGTAATTTCTTCGGCGATGTGGAAATCACCAATCTTCCGCCACACAAGCGCGTGAACCGGTTTTTGATATTTCTTCACAAGCTCCGTAAAGGCAGCATCGTCACCATTGAGAACGCGGTGGATAAGATCAACATCAGTGGTTTTCATGTATTCCCTCCGATCGTGCTATAGTGACGCTTTTTAGAGGGAAAACTGGTGCATAATTCTGCAAAAAATGGGAGGGATTCATGTAAGGACAGGATTCAAAGATTTTCAAGATTAGCGGACTCGTGATAGACCGAGTCGAGGATTTGTTGAATTTGTGTTTTTAACATAGGAAGTTCAAATTGTACCACATCCCAGGTAATATCAAGATCTACATCAAAATATACGTGAGTCACTCTGTTT
>JAPPDN010000987.1 GCA_028824575.1 Candidatus Poribacteria bacterium
CATGCGCGTCGAGCAACGGATTGGCCGTATTGACCGCAATGGCCAGCAAAGTGAGACCGTAGCCATTGTCAACCTAATCACGCCGGGAACGGTTGATGCGGATATCTACGAACGCTGTCTCGTGCGCATCGGGGTATTTGAGAATGCTTTGGGCGGCAGCGAGGAAATTCTGGGGGAAATCTCCAAGGGAATCAAGAACATCGCCGAGAATTATGCCCTGAGCGAAGAGGAACGGAAGACCAAGCTACAACAGTTGGCGGATAACGAAATCCGGTTGGTACAAGAACAGGAAAAACTCGAACAGCAGCAGATGGAGCTTTTTGGCATCCGTCTGCCCGAAGATCAGATGAAGAAGGAGGTTGAAGAAGCCTCCAGTTTCTGGTTGTCTCCGGCCTCTATACAAAGGCTCGTTGCTATTTATTTGAACGGGATATGCGGCGAGAAACGGGAATTCATTCTCGGCGAAAAAGCCTTGAAGACGCTCCGCCTATCGCAGGAGGCACGAACTGCCCTGTTACGCGATTTTCAGCAACTTCCCAGACGGAGTACACCAGACTATCGGGCATGGGAAAAGTGGCTGAAGGGCGGCGACCCTCACTTCTCCATAACCTTTGAGGCGGACTGTGCAACGCAACATCCTGATGCTGCGTTCATCACGCCGCTCCATCCTTTAATCAAGCAAGCAGCCCAGTCTCTAGAAACAAAGCAACGAGTCATTACTACGCTGAAGGCACAGAGCCGCGAAGTTCCTACGGGTCGCTATGAATTTGCCGTATATCAGTGGCAGTTTCACGGCATTCGGGAGGATTTGGTTCTCACGCCGATAGCCTCGTCAGAGGCCATAACGCCGCACTTAGGTCGCCTACTTGAGAACGCAGCGGATGCTTCGACTGCTGATCCGGTGGATAGCGGCTCTCCGGTGTGGGATGCCCTCGACGCGCAGCATTATACGGTGTGGTCGCAAGCGAAGGAAGGGCATCAACAACGGACGCGAGAACTCGCAGCATATCGAAAAGAGAGCCTGTCGAAAAGCCATCAAGCGCGGATGGTACTTCTAGCGGAACAACTCGCTCAGGCCAGCGACGAGAAGCTGCAACGAATGCGGCGGTCGCAAATCACGACGGCTGAGGCCGACTACGCTCGGCGCATCCAAGAGTTAGAAACTGCTATGGAGAAGGCAGATATTATCGCCGAGCCGGTGGCGTATGGCGTAATTGAACTATCGGAAGGGGATTAGTAGTGTCAGTAGAAGCTATCCATCAACTATCTAGAAAGCGTAAAAAAGGTCTCCAAGCACTCATCGAAAATGGGTGGATAGATGGTTTCAAGCATTTACTTACGGACCTATACCCAGACAATGCCCATTTCATCTATGAGCTTCTGCAAAATGCCGAGGATGCGAAAGCATCCGAAGTTTGGTTCACTCTCGATTCTAATAGTGTCGAGTTCGAACATAATGGGAGTCGGCTGTTTTCGATAGACGATGTGGGCTCCATAACAGGCATCGGCGATACCACCAAAAAAGATGATTCTACCAGCATCGGCAAATTTGGCGTTGGATTCAAGGCTGTGTTTGCCTATACCTCAACGCCAGAAATTAAATCTGGCGAGTACCATTTTCGCATCCGCGACCTAGTTGTCCCTGATACAGAAGGGCTGTCTCCAAGGACACTCGATGAGAATAGAACGCATTTCCTCTTTCCGTTCGATAATCCCCAAAAGTCCCCTGAAAAGGCTTGTGCTGAGATCGAGAAAAATCTCCGGCAGTTGGGAGAAGGCACATTGCTCTTTCTCAAAAATATACGAAAGATAGAATATCGGCTGCCTGATGCAAAATTGGGATCACTGGAACGGATAGAGAGAAGTAGAGACCGGATTGAAATTTCTGTCCAGCGTCCCGAGAACTTAGCACCTGATTCAGTCCACTATCTCCGCTTTGAAAAGGTGGTTGACGTTAATGATGAAGACGAAGGCAATCTAAAATCTTGTCGAATTGCTGTTGCCTTTGGCATGGAAAGAGGCAAGGAACAAAAATGGAAAATTAAGCCATTGGACAAAGGACAGGTCTGCATCTATTTCCCTGCCGAAAAGGAAGCGTCGAATCTACGGTTTCACCTTCATGCGCCGTTTGCCTCAACTGTTGCCCGCGATAGTATTCGCGATTGTCCAGCCAACGACGAACTGCGGGACCATATTGCAGATTTGGTCACGGAGTCAATGTTTGCTATACGCAGCCAAGGACTGCTGGATGTGGCATTTTTGTCGGTGTTGCCCAATGGTGGGGATAATCTGTCGCCCTTTTACCAACCCATACAAGAAAAATTGGTTGAGGTATTCAAAAATGGGAGCCTGACGCCGATGAAACGTGGTGGTCATGCTGCTGCGTCAGAAATCTATCAGGGAAGCAGACAGTTGTCCGGGCTAATCAATGACGGAGATTTGGCGACGATTCTCGGAAAGGATCCATCTCTGCCTCTATGGGCTGCAAATGCTCCGCAACGAAACCAAAAGGCAGACAATTTTCTGTATTCACTCGGAATCCCCAAATGGGATGAAAAAGACCTTATAAGAGAACTATCCGATCAGCCTGATTTGGTAAAGACGTGGCTAAAGGACAAATCGGAAGAATGGCATCAGGAATTTTATGCATTGCTTGGCGATTTCTTATCCAACCAATCATATACCTATACAGATGATCTATCAAACCTCTCCATCGTCCGTATCAGCGATGGTACTACCTACAAGAAAGGGGAGGACTGCTATTTCCCGAGCGACGATGAGGAACATGATAAAAAATTTCCCCGAGTCGCCAAAGGCGTCTATTCGTCTGGAAAAAACAAGGGCCAGAAGAAAAAAGCTCGCGAATTTCTTGAAGAGATTGGTGTTGATGAAGTTAGAGAAGTCGATCAAGTTGAGGCGATTTTGAAGGAGCGGTATGGAAAAGGGGCAATCTGTGGACAACATCACGAGCAAGATATGAAGAGATTTATTGCACTTATAGAGAATCAACCAAGCCGAGCATTTTTGTTCAAAGACTACTTCATATTCAAAATTGATAAGAATTTGGATAACAAAACATGGTGGGCAAAGCCAAGTATAGTCTTTCTGGATTCTCCTTATCTCGATACCGGACTAAGGGCGTACTATGATGCACTTAGCGAAGATTCAGACCGAAAATGGGCACTCTCTCCAAAATATGAAAAATATGGCATAGAGCCAGAAAAGCTCGGAAAATTCGCCAAGGCGGTGGATGCTCAAACAAAACTGGAAGCTGAACCTCAAAAAAAAATTCCATTTAATCACCCCGAACGCTTCTATCTGATGTCTGCCCCAGGTGAGCGAAAACGCGATGTGATCAGTAACGATTATACAATTCCTGAATTTAAGGTTCTACTCGATAAGCCTAATCTCGATAAGGCACTGCTGATTTGGCGGACGATGGATTCACTAGATGACGAGTATTTGAAAGCAAAGTATCGGAAAAATGTAAGTGGAGGGTTTCGTTATGGAGCCTCTAGCCTTATACATGATTTAAGAAAGGCTGAATGGGTTCCTCAGAAATATGGAGAGATTCTCCGTTTTGTACGTCCTTGTGACGCATCAAGCGATCATCTCCCTGAAGGTTTTCCGTATAAATCTTGGCAAGAATGGATCTCCAGTATTGAATTCGGAAAGAGAAGGCGAGATCGAGAGGAACAGGAACGAATAACAAGAGAACAAGCTAATCGAGAGTATCGAGACAAAGAGGAGGCTGCCAAAAATATTGGATTTGCTTCCTATGAGCGCAGCCAAATGTATGTAAAGATAGACCAAGAAAATCCCGAAATACTAGATAAGATTATTCAGCAACAGCAACTAGAAACCAAAAAGCAAGAGAAAACGTCAAATAATTCAGACAGTAGGAAGGAGAAAATTCCTTTCCATAAGGCTCTATGCGAGGCTTTTGTAGCACCTAGCAAAGATGCTGTTGACGATGACACAGACTATGGGGGTTCCGTTCAAAATCCCGCATTACGCCGAGATAGAACCTCAGAAGACATCGCCGCCAACATAGCGGCTGAGGGCAAGCAGGAAAATCGCTCGTATTTTACTACCGTTAAAAAATGGACAAAGAAGAACGACCAAGTTCGGATAACCCTGATCGAATGGTACCGCGGCCAATGTCAGATTTGCGATAAAACCTTCACGCAGAGCAATGGCGAGCCGTACTTTGAAGGGCTATATCTCGTATCTCACACGACGGCCGGATGGATCGACCGAGTTGGCAATGTCCTCTGCCTATGTCCTTGGCACAGTGCAATGTTCCAGTTTGGCCCGAAAGAGGTCGATGAAGACATCATTCAGCAAATTTTACGGTTGAAAGTTCAGGCAGAAGGTGGCGATGGTCAACTCGCAATTAAGTTGCGATTATGCGAAAAGGACATAGAAATCAAATTTGCAGAACGCCACTTGATCGATCTGCAAGAAATGATTAAGAAGTCTCAGGAGTTAGAACGTCCTGTTCCTTGATTCGACACGATGGGTTCCTTATAAAGATTACCAGAATAAAGCTTTGGCTTTTGCGGCGGACGATTCAGTTTTTCACAAGTTTGGAGATAATCATCAACCGCTTCCTCAAAAGCAGCCCGCAGTTCGGCGACAGACTCGCCGTGAAAACTAACGACATCATCGATCCCTGCAATATGCCCGACAAAGCAACCATCGTCGTTGCTGTATTCAATCCGAGCGGCATATCCTCTATAAAGCATTGTGTTCATGGTGTCCCCTGACTCACGCCTTTCTCGAACCAGCGATAAAATCGAGGTAATTCCCTTGATGGACAACCTCAAACGAACTATCGCGATACGCTTGCCGCCAGCCTCGGGGTGCCCGGGTAGTGGATTGAGGCGACCATTTCATTTCAGCGGCATGCAGTTCCCCTCCCCATTCCTCGATCAAGTCGATCTCCTGCTGGTCGTAGGTGCGCCAGAAATGGCTTTCGGCCAAGCGCCCCGTGTATAGGTTGTACTTCAGTCGTTCGCCTAAGACATAGTTCTCCCACAAGGCCCCCACATCGTCGCGCAAAGACAAGACGTTGAAGTTGTTGATCAGTCCGTTCCTAATGCCATTGTCGTAAAAATAGTAGCGCCGGCTCTTGGTAATTTCCTTGCGGAGATTGCGGCTGAAGCCGTGGCGGCTATAGAGGATATAGGCTTTTTCGAGCAGGTCGAGATAGCGCTCCACTGTGTTCTTGTTCATACCTAGTTGGGTTCCCAATTCCGCCACCGAAACCTCGCGGCCAATCTGAAAAGCAAGCAACTGGAGCAAGCGGAGCAGTTTGTCGGCGTGTCGAATGCCTTCCAACTGTAGAATATCTTTGAACAGGTAGGAAGCGATTAGTTCCTTTATATAAAGCTGGCGGTCTTCGTTCGACTCCATGAGGACGACCTCCGGGTACGACCCATAAATCAACCGTAGTTCGAGTTGGGCCCTCGTTTGGTGAGCTGTTTCCACCTCCTGAAGTTCGAGCTGGGCCAAGGGCAACAGCAACAGGGTGTATTTGCGACCCGTCAAAGGCTCGCCCGTCTGCTGAGCTAGCTCAAAGGAAGAAGACCCCGTGGCGATAATGCGCAGCCCTTCGACGTGATCGGCTAATAGCTTTAGATTCAAGCCGATTTGTCGCACATACTGAGCTTCGTCGATAATCAATGTGCGCCGTTGTCCGATAAAGGCTCGCAATTTGACTAGGGATTGACTTTCCAAATACTCGCGTACCGTTATATCTTCCCCAGTCACCAAGAGGGCGTCGCGGTCGTACTGTTGGACGTAATGCTGGATCAACGTGGTCTTGCCCACCCTCCTAGGACCGTACACCACGGCGACTTTACCAGGGGTAGCTAGACGCTTGAGTCGAGTAAGTTGTGCTTGGGGAATATAAATATCGGACATAATAATGACTGAATTAACGTTAATTCAGTCAGTTGTCAAGCCCACAATTACAGAGAAAACCCGATGGAACTGGAAATAACCTCCCAGCACCAAGAGCAGTACGAACGCGACGGCTATACAATCGTCCGCGGCGGCTTTACCACCGACGAGTGCGACCGCTTTGTCGCCTACATGCTGGACCTGCACGCCGGCCGCTTCAGCGTTGAGGGCTATCCCCCGCGCCAGCCAGACGATTGGAGCCGCTTAATCAGCCGCAGCTTGCACCATCCGGCCGGCCTAGCTTGGATGCTCGATCCTCGACTGCGCCGACCGCTGCGCACCTTCCTCGGCGACGAGCCAGACGGCGTCCAGAGCATGTACTTTTACAAAGGATCCGAGCAACGCCGGCACCAAGACGCCTTTTTCCTGCCGGGCTGCATGTCGGCTTGGGTTGCTCTCCAGCAAGTCAGCGCCCGCAACGGCAGCATTCACATTCAGGTAGGCTCACACAAGGGAGAGCTAATAGAAAAGCGCCATTTCCGCCGCGATGAAAACGGCGAGCCAGGCCCTTGGTATGGCTGGGACCCCGACGAGGCTTTTGACGCCCTTTTCGCGCGCAATGAATTGCCGGAAATTGCCATTGAAGCGGACAAAGGCGACATTGTGTTCTTCAACGGCCGCATAATCCATCGCGGCGGTCCTATTTTGGACGAGGGCGCTTTCCGCCACAGTTGGGCCGGCCACTACATTCCCCGCTCCTACAATCCGTGGCCCTACGAGAGCCACCCCCGGTTGCGCGTCTCCTTCGACGGTGTGTGCCGCTTTACGCCCACTCACTGAGAGGCGATACTAAAAACAAGGAGGTTGACCATGAAGCTGTGGATGGATGTAATGCGCGATCTCGAAAGCGTGATGAAC
Source organism: Candidatus Poribacteria bacterium (assembly GCA_028824575.1). Taxonomy (GTDB): domain Bacteria; phylum Poribacteria; class WGA-4E; order WGA-4E; family WGA-3G; genus WGA-3G. Next base: position 6,826 of record JAPPDN010000987.1, read on the forward strand.
GATCACGAGCGCATACTCGACGCTTGGGCGGAGGGCGGCGTCGACGGCG
>JAPPDN010000756.1 GCA_028824575.1 Candidatus Poribacteria bacterium
TGGCAGTTATCAGTGGCGATAAAGTATATTTGCGACAACTGTCCATTGAAATGTCAATATATTTTCGTATTTTATGATAACTGAAAAATGACTGTCTCCAAATTTTGTTTGACTTCACGGGCAAATCAGTGTATAATGTCTATCAACTTGTATTTCGCCGAGAATGCTATATCCATATAAGGACTCTCGCCGAAGATTTTCGATACAATTTAAATAAGATTTATGCCCACAATCTCTTGAACAGAACCGATGTTGCGTAAGTCTTGACAAAAAACAGAAAAGGAATTCGTGAAAATTCGCGGTTTTCACAACGCAATCATGCGATTAAGTTTAGTAGGTGCATTTTTGGCGACAGTTATTTCATGCGACAACGAACAATTGCCTAATGTAACGATAGAAACAGAAAAAGGCAACATTATAATAGAACTTTATCCTGAAGCTGCCCCCGCCACGGTAGCGAATTTTGCGCAGCTTATTGAGAACGGATTTTACGATGGCGTGACTTTCCACCGCTATGTACCGGGTTTTGTCATTCAAGGCGGTGACCCCGGCGGTACCGGCAGCGGCGGACCGGGATGGACAATCCGTGGCGAATTTCAGAACCCTGACCTTCGCGACAAAATGCCGCCACACGATAAAGGGGTCATAGCCATGGCGCGCACACAGAACCCCGATTCAGCCGGAAGTCAGTTTTACATCTGCCTCACATCTGATCAGAGAAGCGTCGGACATTTAGACGGGAACTATACCACGTTCGGGAAAGTTATAGAAGGAATAGATGTCGTTGAGGCACTTCGCGAACGTGATGTCATGAAAAAAGTGACGATTGAAAATTATACACCCGCACCATAATTCCGCATCCTATAGCTGCAGCGCGAAGTATCGCTTATTGCATTACGCTTACAAAGAGACAGACGTAGCAACGGAATTTGGAAAGGAAGGACACACTATATGGAAGAATGGAAACGTCTCGTTAGGGATACTGTCAACACACCCGAAAAACTTGCCGCCGCATTCGATGTTGATTTAGAGGAGATGCGGCGGATTCACAAAGAATTCCCGATCCGCATTAATCCGTATTATCTCAGTCTTATAGAAGAGCCGGGTGACCCGATTTGGAAACAGGTCGTTCCTGATCCAAGGGAATTGATGAGCACAGGCGTAGAGGATCCGCTCCACGAAGAAGACGATAGCGAGGTGCCGAACGTCACACACCGCTATCCAGACCGAGCACTCTTCTATGTTAACTATATGTGCCCTATCTATTGCCGTTTCTGTACCCGCAAACGGAAGGTCGGTGACCCGCACTCGATTTCTGAGAATAACGTCGAAAGGGGGCTCGCTTATATTCAGGAACACCCAGAAATTCGCGATGTTATCATCTCCGGTGGCGACCCACTTATGCTGACGGATAAGAAAATTGATATGGTTGTCGGTGGATTACGCGCGATAGAACACTTGGAAATTATTCGGATCGGATCGCGTGTCCCCGTGACGCTCCCGCAACGGATCACACCTGAGCTGTGTGCGATTCTGAAGCAGTATCATCCATTTTATATTAACACGCACTTCAACCACCCCCGCGAAATTACACCTGAGACGGAGAAGGCGTGCGGCATGCTGGCAGATGCTGGCATACCTATGGGTAACCAGACGGTGCTTCTTAAAGGCGTGAATGACGACCCGGCTGTGATGGTGGAACTCATGAAAGGGTTGCTGCGGATCCGGGTCAAGCCGTACTATATCTATCAAGCCGATCTTATTGTTGGGACGGATCATTTCCGGACGGCGGTGAAGACGGGTTTAGATATTGTTGCGGCATTGCGTGGGCATATATCCGGACTCGGTGTGCCGCATTATGTTGTCGATGCACCCGGTGGTGGTGGCAAAATTGCGTTGATTCCTGATCCTATTGTGGCTTTCGATGACGAAGAAATCCAACTTCGGAACTACGAAGGCAACGTCTATAGTTATCCGAGCACGCCGTTCTTTGATGAAGATTGGTAGCGAATTTTGTTTATTTTTCCGCAGATGTTTCACAACGCAGGTCTGCCACCGGTCTATCAGAAAATCTTATTCTTAACAGAGGTTGTTTTTTATGGCACACATTGACAAACTGAAGGAAGAGATCGGTTGGTTGAAGATAGTCTTTGCTATTTTGATTGCGACTGCTATTTCTCTCGCTGCTTGGGTGATTCAAAATTATGGTGAAGCTAATCGTGTTCTTACCATAGGAGGCGCAGCAGCGGTACTTCTGATCATAACTATAATTATTCGGATCAATAGTGTTGCTTATCAAAAAATCGATAAATTGGAGGACTTGTAATGGAATGGGTCGCTTTTTTTACACTCGTAGTGGTTATTGGTGGGCTTTGTATAGTCGCCGGACAGGCTATACGTCATGCTAACAAAGACTAAATTCGCATCTGCAAACCGGAATTTACCGACAGCAGCGGGTTCAAGACAACGATTTGGCGTGCCACACCTCCAGACCGGATTAAGGGGCAGTCAGCAGCACGCCTATCACCCAGACTCGGCAGGAACTTCCACCTGTTTTTCTCTGTTTTTCGTGCTGATTAAGGACATCCCAACCACAGCAACGACAAATCCAATAACTGTGCCCCACAAGCCAAATTCAGGTGTATGCGCACTTATTTGTATGCCAGTTTTGTTTACAATATGGTAGGTATAAAAATAATTGATATAGTGTGACAAAAGAACACCCAATCCAATGCCACTGCCAATGAAAATCGGTACCTTGGATTTCCAGAGAGTTTGCCGCCACAGCATGTAGAAGTTAATCCCAACGATGGTGATCGTTGCAATCAAAGCAATTGTAATAAGCAGATGCCATTTCGCAAGATCAAAACCTGAAAAGGAACTTCCAGCACCTATTCCCTCCCACGGTAGGAAGAAGCAAGCAAGCGCACCAATCGCTGCAGCATGTGCGATAAACCATGCGTATCGTTCATCCACAAACATTTCAGATTGCTCTTCTGTCTTTTCTGATCTGGTTAAGAATACGCCAACACCGGCAACGACGAATCCAATAACTGTCCCCCAAACACCAAATCTGAGAATGAGTTGAAGATTTTCAGTCTCCGCTATATACGACCTTTCAACCAACCTTGTATAAACAGAGTATTCCGACCATAGCACCCCAAATCCGATAATGCTATTAATGAGAATTAACACTCTGGATTTCCATGGCGTTCCTCGGATTATCATATAGAGACTTGAACAGATAATTAGTAGACACGCAACGAAAGCGATTGCAATAAGTGGGTTGTTATGGATGCCCATCAATCCTGAGAAAGTTTCGCTCATCGGACGACTGTCCACTTTTATTTTCACCCACGGCAAGAAGAAACAAGCAAGCGCAATAATCCCACCGAGTGGCGTGATAAATTGTGTCCATCGCGTTGCTTGATGCGTGTCCATATTCTCTCCTAATCTGTCAGTTTTTCGAGGAACGGACTCAGCAAATCAATCGGGATTGGGAAGACGACGGTTGAGTTTTTCTCTGCACTGACCTCCACCAATGCCTGTAGGAACCGCAGCTGCACCGCTGTTGGCGTTTTGCTGAGGATTTCAGCGGCATCGGTTAACACTTGTGCCGATTCAAATTCACCTTCGGCGTGTGTGACTTTGGCGCGGCGTTCACGCTCTGCTTCCGCCTGTTTCGCCATGGCGCGTTGCATTTCGACGGGGAGGTCTACGTGTTTAATCTCCATCGCCAGCACCTCAACACCCCACGGCTCACAATGTTTTTTGATAATATCTTCCAAATCCTGATTCAATTTTTCGCGTTCGGAGAGTAGGTCGTCGAGTTCAGCACGTCCGAGCACGCTCCGGAGTGTCGTCTGTGCGACTTGAGAAATCGCGAAACCGAAGTCCTCGACTTCAATCACCGCCCTATCCGCTTCAGTTACCCTGAAGCTAAGAACGGCATTGACACTCACGGAGACGTTATCTTTTGTAATGACATCTTGTGGGGTGACATCGTTGACGATAACACGGAGGCTGATTTTTTGCATCCGCTCAATCCAGAACGGAATCATAAACACGAGGCCGGGACCGCGAGTCCCTGTCAATCGTCCGAGACGGAAAATAACGGCGCGCTCGTATTCTTTGAGGATCCTAACGCTTGTCGCCAACAGAATGACGACAAATACGGCAATAGCAAAATAGATTGGCTCAATTTGTGGTAACATTTTCAGTATTCCTTTCTAAGCGTCCCATCCGGTAATGTCGCGAACCTTCTGGAAAAAATCACGTTTACGCGATGTGTTGATCTGCCATTGCACGGGTACGGATTGGTAACCGTGGTAATAATCGTTTTCACCCGGGTCAAAGTATCCCCATGATGCGTATTGGCTGACAGCCGCGACGAAGTTGTTCAAGGGTTTATCGAAGTCGAAATGATCGTCTTCGTTGAAAAGGATCGGCATCGGACGGTACCCCGGTACCTCGCGGGTCTGTTGGACCATCTCAATAATGCGGTTCGGGTCCTTGACACCGTTGCCGTGCACGAGCAGAAAATCTGAGGAACGCACAACATTTTCCAGTGGTACCTTACCACCCCCGTAACTCGTTCCAACGAGGAATCTATTGCCGTTGTGTGTCGTCGCTTTGACCTGTTCAATCAATTCGTGTACCCGTTGTGGCATTAGAATTTCATGGGTATATGCTCTGACGTTGCATTCGTTGTTCACCTCAACGATAACGTTGGTATACCCCTTGTCGAAGAGCCAGCCCGTTGCATTGTCCACGGCACGTTTGACGGCGTTCTCGTCCTTAACCCGTTGGTCCTGTCCGAAATAGAAATAACCGAGAATGACAACCATGCCGAGCGTGTCGGCAAAATCAATGATGCGTTCAAGTCGCGATAGATAATCAGGATTCAGGCTGCCATCGGCTTCAATACCGGAGTTGTGCCACGGCTGTGCTTTCGAGTAGCCTTCGGGACTCCCGCCTTGGAGGTTGATCGTGAACGCCAATACGCCGTGTGCGCGCCATGTCGGCATCGCGGCTAAAAATTCGCGGGTATTGCGTTCAGGGTCCCATTCTCCAGTGTCCGGGTATTCCCAGAGATGTATAGTCTCTGGGTTCCTGTCATCGAAGATACCCTGCACCATGCGGGTGTTGATAAGCAACCCTTCGATTTTGTTATCTTGGTAGAAACGCCCTGGGTAGGTAATTTTGCCGTTAATGTAAAATGCATCGTCAACGATACTAACTGCTGTCTTCATATCTTTTTCCTTTTCGTTTATACGCTTATTAACATGGGTTTCACGGTTGTCCGCATACAGCAGCGTCGGATGCTTAGCGAGAAAGAGTCCTGCCAATGCTGTACTTCCGTTAATCAGAAAATTTCTACGGTTCATGAATTTCCCTAAATTGGCTACCGGCTATCAACTACGATAGGGTTGTTACAAACCCCGCCAGTAACATTCAGCACCCAACCCTGGATAACTCGTTTACTGCGTCTTCTGCGAGAGTGCTTTAAAATAGCGTCGCAATTGTTCTCGATACTGGAACGGAATGTCTTCAAGTTCCTTTGCGTCAGGTGTAACTTCTAACTTCTGAACGATTTCGAGGAGTTCGGGATGCAGCGGTGGTACCTCCTGTGCAGGCGTTTCAGGCTTTTTCGCCACCTCGGCTTTGCGCTGTTTACCGACATCCCGTTTCTGCAACGATTTTAAGCTGTCAAGCATCCGTGTCAGAATTTGCTCCTGCCTATTGAGCACTTGTTCATCGAGTTCACCTTGCCGGAGTGCTTGCTCAACCTCTGTCATGTCCTCAGCGACGTCTTCAAGGCTTCCCAACATCTGTGCCATCTGTTCTGCGCGCTCAGCGAGGCGTTCGGTCGCTTCCCTAATGAGCTGCTGTTGGGCGGCGAGTTGACGCATCATCTGTTCAAACCCCGGCGTTTGTCCCTGTTCTCGCATCTGCTGACTCAGATTTTGCGCCATTTGATTCAACTGTTCCTGACTCTCGGCAAGCTGCTGGAGCTGCTCCAACAGGTTTTCCATCCCACTGGCACCCATCTGTTGGTTCATCTGTGCCATTGCGTCAAGGAGTTCAAAGATAGCCTGATTCAGATCGGCGAGTGCGGTTCTCTGAATTGGCGTAGCGAGGCTGGGTTGCCTATCCTCCAAGGCACGCGCCGCACGCGCAAGCGCGTCATTTGAGGCGTTCAGATGCCACACAACCTCAGGCGGGACTTCCATTTGTCGGTTACCGAGTTCCCAAAGCTTGTTGGCAAGTTGCGCGATCCCTTCTGCGGTACTGAGTTCATCCGCTGCCAGATTCTGCAATTGTAAGATCTCACTCGGCATATAAGCCTCTGTCTGTCCAGCAATGATGAGATTGTTCGTTTTGGAAAGTACTTCCTCATGGAGATGCGAGAGGTGCAGTCCGCTTTGAACGGCTTCGCGCATAGCGGTCAAGGTTTCATTAGCGTTCGCGCCTTCCATAAATTCCAAAGCGTTATCCAAACCTTGTGCGAGTTCTGTCAGCGTCTGTTCCGCCTCTCTTCCAGACGCAAGAGCCTCTCTGTTCTGTCCGCTTCGGAGATTTTCACTGGTCGCTTCAAGCGTTTCCGATAGGTTATGATCCTTGGTAAACTGGTTGAGACGTTTGATTTCATCTGCGAGACGTTCTATCTGCGGTGGCGCGTTCTCCTTGTTCTCGGCGAGTGCTTTCATCTCGGTACCGAGTTCGTCTAAGTCTCCGCTGAGCTTGTCGAATTCTTCACCGACGCGATCCTCCTTTTGTGCCAACTCATTTGCGGGTGCGGAGTCGGGAGATGTCTCCAAAGTATCCATCAGTTCCTTCTGCTGTTCAGCGAGTACCTTCGCCTGTTTC
>JAPPDN010000475.1 GCA_028824575.1 Candidatus Poribacteria bacterium
GAGAAATCAGATGGCAGATAAAACGCAGTTGACGTACGCTAATGCCGGGGTCTCGTTTGAAGCAGAGTCCGAAGCAATATCTCGGCTTAAACCGCTCGTCCAGACTACCTACCGCCCTGAGGTACTCAGCGATGTTGGGAGTTTCGGGGGGCTTTTTGCGCTCAAATCGTATCAAGAGCCGGTGCTTGTTTCCAGTACGGATAGTGTTGGCACCAAGTTAAAGGTCGCGTTTAAAGTGGGACGACATGACACCGTTGGCTTTGATATTGTCGCACATTGTGGTAACGATATTGTTGTACAGGGAGCGGAACCGCTTTTCTTTTTGGATTACATTGGCATCAGCAAGGTAGAACCCGCGGCGATTGAAGGTATTGTGACAGGTCTCGCGGCAGGATGTCGAGAGATTGGTTGCGCCTTAATCGGCGGTGAAATCGCAGAGTTGTCAGATATTTATACGCTTGGTGAATACGATTTGGTCGGGACGATTGTTGGTGCTGTTGAGAAAGCTGATATGATTACCGGAGAAGAGATTGCGTCCGGAGATCAACTCATCGGATTAGGCTCGACGGGTTTACATACCAACGGCTTTTCCCTGGTCCGCCGTATTCTATTTGATAGGTGTGGCTACGATGTTGATACCTACGTCCCTGACCTCTCTGCTACAGTTGGGGAGGCACTGCTTGAGTGCCACAAAAGTTACGTGAAATCTATTCTGGAACTTCGCAAGGTCTGCGAAATTAAAGGGATTGCCCATATCACTGGCGGTGGGTTGCCTGCGAATGTGCTACGGATTTTGCCGGATGGATGTGTCGCTGACATTCAGAAGGGGACATGGGAGATTCCGCCGATTTTTCCGTTTTTACAGGAAAAAGGGAATGTTGAAGAGGTAGAGATGTATAGGGTCTTCAACATGGGGATTGGGATGGTAGTCGTGCTTGCCCCTGATGTTGTTGATGACGCTTTAAAGTCCCTCAATGCATCTGGAGAATCTACCTATCGTATCGGCGAGGTGGTCGCAGGTGAAAAAGGGGTGCAAGGTGTCGGTTCCTAATACAGACGCACGGACGAATCCGCCATTTTTGGATGATGCTGCACTGCAAGCGTTGAAGGCTTTGCTTGACGAAACACACCCGCAGGTCATTTTAGCAGCGTTCCAGAATGTAGACGATGACGACGCTGCGCTGTTTTTTGTGATGTGCACGCAGCTGAAAAGTGAATCTATCGAAAACACCCTCGTCGCGCATGTTGGAAAAGTTTTCGCGATGTTACCGTTTGATAAACAGGTCCGCATTGCTGAGAAGGTGACGACGACAGAGATCGTTGATGCCGAACGCGCGACACAAATCTGGGACGAACAGATTGCCAAGATTAAGGAGGCACTCCAGAGAACGACCTTCTTGGGTGAAGGCGCAGCAAACCTTGCTAAACTGCTGTCCTATATGGATATAGCAGGGCAGAATCGGTTGTTGGAAAGATTGGCAGAAAGACAGCCGGAGGTGGTGGAGAGCGTCTCTGAGAAACTGTTTACCTTTGAAGATTTAAGTAATTTGGAGAATGAAGCGATCAAAACTATCCTGCAGGTATTAGACAAACCGACCTTGGCTCTTGCCCTACACAATGCCCCACCAGCAATACACGATCGGTTCCTTGAAAATATGTCAGCCTCCCAAGCGGAGGCTGTAGAGGCGGAAATTGCACAATTGACATTTGAACAGACACAGATTGCCGATACCGCTCGCCAATCGGTTGTCAGTTTAGTGCGAAACTTCGCAGCTAAAGGGTTATTAAAAATCGGGTGAACTTCTTCGGTTTCTTACGTTCAGCACGACACTGCTGCATTTGACTGAGCATGCCAGAAGTTCTGCGACTCATTCATTTTGTTTCCTTTAATTTAAGAAGAGCGGAATAACAAGCAGTATGCTTAGTCGTCAAGTGTAAACTCGTAGGTTATTTGAACTTGCTTACTAATAGGTGTTTCACCCTTCATTGCTGGACGAAAAGAAGATTTTTTGAACGCAGCGATTGCCGCCTCTTCGAGCCCGAATCCGAGTTTTGTCAATGCTTCAATGTCTTTTGGGATGCCATTTTCATCGATAGTTGCTTGTAAAATAACGTCGCCTACCTTACCTGCTTTCTTGGCATTTTCCGGATACTTCGGCTCTATTCTGATCTTGAACGCAGGGTCAGTAACGCCTGGTTCGGAACTGAAGTTAATGTTACCTACGCCAAGTGCTGCGTCGGGTTCAGGTGTGTCAAGTTTATCAAGCAGTGTTGGTGCTTCACGTTGCATCTTAAAGCTGGGTGCCTTTGTGTCGGTTTCGACCGTTGTTTTCGGCTGTACAAAATTCCGATCGACATCTATGGGTGTGAGGCCTTCACCAACGCCAGGCGTTGTGAGATCAAGTGCTGTCTCCGGGCCTTGGGGAATTGTGAACCCATCTTTTGGCAGTTGGGCGGTGTTAGTCCTTACCGGCGGCTGCTTGACGAGGGGTTTCTGTTGAGTCTGTCGTGCCACGTTGAATTTCGGTGCTTCTCGACGTATGAGCCGGCGTTTCGCTTTTGACTCTTCTGAGACGATACTGACATCAAAAGTCTCACTTTCTTGTTCAATCTGATCGACGATAACGTAAGTCCCAATAAATATAGCGATGAGGACATGAAACGCCATTGCGACTGAAAACGCTGTGGAACTCTGTTTAATGTGTTTCTGCGTGATAGGGTGTTTCGGTAGGTTTGCCTGTGCGTTGGAGATGTCGCTCTGCTGGCTCGGATCTAGCGAAACCTTCTTCAATGCGACAAAACGCTTCGGTTTCTTACGTTCAACGCGACGCTCTCGCATTTGACTGAGCATACCGGAAGTTCTGCTACTCATTCGCTTTTCCTCCTATAAACAGAAGAGGGATAGTTTCGGTCTCAAAATGCTGTTATTGTGTGTAGTTGACCGAAACCGGCGTTGCAAAGATACTTTAAAAACTATTCTCAAGTACTTACTTTTAACGTCAAGTGCTGCTAAAATGTTTAATATGATTCACAAAATGTAGTAAAATCTTCAATTTTAGCATAAATATACTCTAATTATAGCATATTTTTATTTATGTGTCAATTTTTTACTGCCAAAAAGTGGAACCGTTCAGTTTTCAGTAGTTAGCAATCGGTTGTTAGCCGCATACGGTAGATGGGTTCGTAAAAAAATTGGAGACAACTTAGGAAATTGATGGGCGATAATGCACATCGCATTTGGGGTTTTTGCTGGGGTGTTTCTTCGCGTACGCCGCAGAATCGCCCTACTACAAACGGGGCTGCTTGTAGTAGGGAAACCGTTATAGTGGATGTTCGGAGATTGTTTGACTAAATAGCCTCATATTGAAATGACTTTTTTCTTGTCATTAGGGATTCCACCAATAAGTCATCTTTGCAACCACGGTTGAATCCAATAGGCGGGATTTAGTAGTGCCGTTCGTGTCATACGTCTGATTGAAAACGAAATAGAAATCGCTTCCTGGGCGATAGATGTAGTTGATAAGGAAGTTGGTAGACACAACATTTGTATCAGCATTCCATTGGGCAAAGAGTTTTGCGAAAAGCCCTGTAGAGAAAGAATAGTCAAGTCTGCCTCTGAAAAGATTGACGTAAACAGGCCGGGGCTGTCCATCGGTGAAATACGCTTCTGGTAAGTTCACTACCTGATTAAATTGGTATTGTGCGCTCACACTTATATGTCCATTCGGTTTAAGAGTGGTTTGTACGTATGCTCTCCGAACTGTGCCACTGTAGAAATCCTCAATGCCGCCGCCGAGGGTGGCACCAATTGGTCGGCTGTCATTACTGGACATGCGGATATTAAATGCGTTGGATTGGTAGTCGCCTATCGGAATTTCTATACCATCCCGAAAATCGAAAACCTCGTTCAACCGCTCAAAATTGCGTCTACCGCTGAAAAAGATATAGTCTCCGGTGTCGAATTCAAACCAATTGATGTAAGAGATGTTCCATTCTTCTAATTCGTTGTTGTGGTTGAGGAGATAGTTCACCTCTGGACCTGTCCAAATCTGTCGGATGCCAAACTTTTGGGGATTTGGGATCCAGCGCGCCTCGCCACGAAAATTTCGGATGCCGGTACGTCGCACATATCCGACGGCGGGGTTGAAATCATCATCAATGTCGGTATACGCACCCTCCAGTCGGAAACGATTATTCTGCCATCGGGAACCGAGGTACCAAGCGTTATTCTGACCAGACATACCGGGTTCAAAAGTCCGGGACCACATGCCTCGAACATTTAAGCGATCATTGGGTCGATATTCAAAGTCGAAGCCGCCTGCGCGGTTGTAATCGCCAAATTCATCTTTATTAACTGCCATTACGCCGATACGCGAACCTGCGGCAATATCTTTCGTAATCCGCATCACGGAAAAGTTAGTGCGTGGAATATCTATCGGATCATCTTCGTCTGTGGCAGCCTCATAGAATTCGTTTGTCAGAACATTGAGAAATCCTACGCCGTAAGAACCTACCTTGCCACTCGTTTTTCCACCAAAGATAATCGGAATCGCATTCCCTTGTGCGAGACCAATCCGCCGGCTATAGAAAAGGAGCATGGGTGGTGGTCGACGGGAACTGGTCCGTGGAATACCAAAATCGAAAAGCCCTGCACCTTCGAGAAAGAAGGGGCGTTTCTCAGGGAAAAAGAGACTGAATCGGGTAAGATTTACCTGTTCCTCATCTGCTTCGACTTGTGCGAAATCAGTGTTATAAGTGATGTCAGCGGTGAGATTTGAGGTGATGCCGTATTTTGCATCAAAGCCGAGTTTAAATTCGCGTGTCGTTTTGAGTGTGCCGTTGTCATCATTGACTTGCGTAATTCCGGGCAGAAAATACGGCAGAAATTCAAGGTTTCGCGATGGCGCGATTCCTTCGAGTCCGACGAGGTTTCCGACATGTGCTGTTCGGTATTTTGCTCGACCGCCGTAAGAGGATGGGACGGGCATCCATATACCCTCTTCTCGATGGCGAGCGATTCCGCGTCCAGCGTTGATACCCCATGTCATCGGGTCGTTCTTTTCAAAACGGAGTTGACTAAACGGAATGCTGAGTTCCGCGGTCCAGTAAGCATCGTTAATTTTTGACTGACATGCGACAACGGCATCCCAATCGGTGTTCATCGAATCGCCACTGTTCGTGATGGCTCTGTCCTGTATTGCCCCAAGCGGGTTCATCCGAAAGAAAAAACCGCTCCGTTTGTCATTATATGTATCCAATAGCACAAAAACGTTGTCGTTTTCGTGTAGGTCGCGTGCATCTCGACGCATTTCGTTGGCGATGAGTTTGGACATGTCTGAATCGAAGCAGGTGAAACCGAAGTAAATGTTCTCATCGTCGTAGAGGATCCGAAGTTCCATTGGTTCCGACATATTTTCGCCGACGTGTGGCTCGACCTGCACAAACCGATCCATCGGTTCCGCACGCTGCCAATCCGCTTCTGTTAAATCACCGTCAATTTCGATGCTCTCGTAGGTACGATATGATTTAATCTGGTTGTTATGTGTCTCGGCATGTCCGCTGGCGATAACAGTGTGCAATAGCGTGACGACGCACAAGAAAGTTATGAGCTTTTGGAATTTGGGGGAAGAAAATAGATACTCGTCCAAGAACGTTGCCTCCTTTGGGTAAAGAGATTCTGATTAATATATAGACGAAAAAGGAAGCGAATTAGGCTATATAAAATTCAATTGGGCAGGATTATCAAAATTCCAACGTCAGTGCCAGGAAGGGGATTATAGGCAATTGGGCGACCGGTACTTGTTTTGTATAATTTTTGTTGTAGCGAACTTGGAGGATGTTGGTGCGGTTGTAAGCGTTCCAGAGTTCTGCGGTAAACCCTCCCTTCCATCTGCCGATATTTAAGAAGGACAAGTGGAACCGTAAATCCAAGCGGTGATATGCTGCTGTGCGCTCCGGATCGCCGTAAATTGGTAGCCACGTTTTGTTTTTGGTAAAGGGATTGGTATACCGTTCCCGATCAACCAACGGCGAATATAGCGCACCACTCTTGTATTGCCAATTTGCGCCAAATTCCCACCTATCTGAGTGATAATTCATGCCGATTGTCACAACATGTGGCGTATTATACATATAAAAGCGCTCGTCGTCCCTTGGGGAATCTTGGCGTTTAGAGATAGTATAGGCATAAGAGAGCCAACCCCGCAACGCGTCGCCTATTTGATGCTCCAATGAGACCTCAACACCTTTCACATATCCGGTTCGCTGATTCTGATAACGTCTTTCGGATATGTTATAAGTAATCATATCGCGAAGGTCTTTGTAATAGCCAGCGATTTCAATCTTTGTCTGATTAGGTAACGGTCTCTTCTTTGTAGGTGCAGTTGAACCTATTTCCTTCGGTTTTGAGGTTAACATTTTTTCCAATGCGACGACATAATGCTTTGCCAGACTTGGGGCAATCTCTGGATTCTCTTTTCCAAGGACGACTTGATAAAACTGTGGGTTCTGAACATAACTGCCGTACATGAAACGGAGATCTACCGGAAAAAGATGTAGCTCTTCGGTATTCTCAAAATCTGGTCCGAGCCTCACGCCGAGGAGCCCACGCGGTTGGAGTGAAAAGTTGTCTATCAGATTAAAATAGCTTGCACGCATCCCGACAGTGGCATAAAGGTCAGTGTAGCGAGGCGAAGGTAAGTCCTGTGTTGCTTGCAGGTACCCTTCGAGACGATGCTGGCTCTTGGATATATTGGTAAGGATTTTTTCTCCATCTTGCTTAAGCCTGAAATCATAGTCTGGATCCCCTTCTTCAAATGGACGCGCACCGACACTCATC
>JAPPDN010000760.1 GCA_028824575.1 Candidatus Poribacteria bacterium
GTGGTAATCACAAAGTCGGCAAGTGGAAGGAGTGTGTCCAGTTCAGCAGGTTCGTGCTTCTCTACAAAAGGCACCTCATACTCCCAGCGCGCGTCAACACCGATTACTTTCATCCCGAATTCATTACAGAGGCGTGCGGTTTCATGCCCGATACCCCCAACCCCGACAATTAGTGCTATCGCTTGTGCAAGATCAATGTATCCACTTTTGCGGGCATCTTTACTCCAGACCGCTTCACGTTGTGCGTCCATATAATAGGGCAACCCACGCGCAAGTGCAAGCACGAACATCATGATATGCTGTGCGATATGGTCGTTGTAGATACCACGTGGGTTACAGACGACGACAGGGTGTTCGATGAGTGCGGGATAATAATAGCCCGGAAAAGGACCTGCGGCAGGATTTTGTAGCCATCGAAGGCTTTTCGCTAACGGCAGTTGTTCAGGCGACACCCAACCGTAGACAGCATCTGCATCCGGGAGGTGTTCCGCGACTGCTGCATCTGTCTCTGGCAAGACGACAGCGTATGCGGGTAATTCGTTCTGAAGGCGTTCAGCCCATTCGTGTGATTCCGCGTTCTGTGGCGGCGTGATTATGAGTTTTGGCACAGCTTGTGTTCCTCTCTGTGATTTTACGCCCATTTTAGCATAGTAGCATCAGAAAATCAAGATTTGTGAAAAATCCTTGAATTCCTACCAGATTTCGGTATAATAACGGCATCAGTAAACTGTGAGAAATCCTGACGAGACAGAACTTACGCAAGTTTAGCAAACGATGGTAGATTTTTTACTTTTAAACCGCTAAATCCCTTATCAGGGACTTATGAAGGCACTGCGTAAGTTCCAATTTGAAATTTCGAGAATCATCATGTCTTCACCACTCAAAATCAATTTTGACAAAGGCACCCTCATCCTACAGAATGTCCCAGAGGTACTTGAATCGCAGCTGCCGGACATCCGTTGGGACGAACGCACCCTCACCTTCCGTGCACCTGCCTACCGCTATCGGAAGATTGTCTCGCAATTGCGCGCACACGATGTCCCATATCAGGACACAGCACGGCAATTCACAATAGAATCCTTCACGCACCAAAAAGCGATTTCACCTTATCCTTATCAGACCGAGGCGATTGACGCTTGGCACGCCAACGGTCAACGCGGTGTCGTAAGTCTCCCGACAGGTGCCGGTAAGACGTTCATCGCGATTTTACTTATCGCTGAGACGCAACGCCCGACACTCGTGCATGTCCCGACAATTGATCTCATGCACCAATGGCATACGGTGTTGACAGACCACTTTGGACAAGAGATAGGACTTTACGGTGGCGGTCAGCACGAATTGCGAGATATTACGGTAACGACATATCAATCGGCTGTTATGCACGCGCCACATTACGGCAACCGGTTCGGTTTCGCCATTTTCGACGAATGCCACCATCTACCGGGGGAACAGTACCAATATGCCGCAATCAGTAGCATTGCACCGTTTCGGTTAGGGTTGACAGCTACACCTGAACGCGTTGATGGAAAAGAGAGCCGACTCTATGCGCTCGTCGGCGAGTGTTGTTATGAGGCAAAGGTGCAGGAACTCTCTGGGAAAACACTCTCCGAGTATCGCGTTGTGACCATCGCGGTTGAGATGGAAGACACGGAACGGATCCGGTACGAGGAAGCGCGCAGTACTTACTTAAATTTCCTCAAACAATCGAGAATCAATATGGGTACGCCACGTGGATGGCATACATTTCTTTGGAAAGCCTCACAATCCGATGAAGGACGCGCCGCTTTTAAAGCATATCTCACGCAGAAGCAGATTAGTTTTGCCTCCACGACAAAACAGGAGTGGGTGTGGAAACTGATACAGAGACATCGCGGCGATCGGATTCTCATTTTTACACAGGATAACGACACAGCCTATCAACTCGGCACGCGTTTCTTTCTGCCAGTGCTAACGCATCAGACGAAACTCAAAGAGCGGAACGCCTTTTTGAACGGATTTCGCGACGGCACCTATTCTATCCTCGTCACCTCAAAAGTGCTAAACGAGGGGGTAGATGTGCCGGAGGCGAATGTCGCCATCATCGTCTCTGGGAGCGGGAGTGTCCGGGAACATGTGCAGCGGCTCGGACGTATCCTCCGCAAACGCGAGGGCAAACAGGCGGTACTTTACGAACTCATCTCTAAGCAGACCGGTGAACACTTTGTCAACAAGCGACGAAGACAACACGACGCCTATCAGACGCTTCAAAAATTCGTATAGTCTAAAATCGCGTAGCTCGTAATGAAGCAGATCGCTTATGGGGTTTTTGCTTGGGGTGTTTTTGCTTGGGTGTTTTTGCTTGGGTGTTTCTGCGTATTCTGCGTATTGCTCGGGTGTTTCTGCGTATTTCTTCAAGTACGCCGCAAAATGGAGAGCGGATTCGAGAAAATAATACTAAAGTCCAAAACCACGTCATTTAACCGCAAGGTACATACAATTAAAAAATGCTCACCAAAGACTTACTCCGGTACAAAATCCAGAAGGCGCAAATCTACCCACAATTCATAGATCCTACCAATAGCGAGTTGTTGAGGGTAGCTGAGCAGCTTATTGCTGTTTTTGAAACGTCGCCGAATGAGTCGCGCGCAACGCTCTTAGAATCAAGTAAACACATAATTGACAGTACACAAGAGGCACCTATAATTAAACGCGGCCTCGAAAAACTTCTGTTAGATCGGACTGAGTTTGATACTGCCCCTAACGAAGAACTGATCGCATTTCGGCATAAACTCTTTACGGCAACGAGCCGTCTGCTTTCACAAGAACAGTTCGAGGATTACGCAGCCTACCAGCGTGAGGTGTTACAGATAATGGTAGGTAAATCGCCTATGGAACAGACAGAACTGAGTGCTAAACTCTACGCGGATTTACCGAGCAGCCAACCGGTATTGGCATTCAACACGCTTTCCGCCGAACGCCTACTTCACCGTTACAACGCTGCACAAGTGCAAGGGTTGCTTCTACATTGCAATACCGTTATGTTAAAACTCGCCGATTCTATGACTGCCGAACTCCGTCAATTGTTCAAATATCTCAGATTCAACCAACTCCTCTCCACAATTCGGAAAGAAGGTGAACTCTATGAGATTACGGTGGACGGACCACTCAATTTATTTTACAAAACGAAGCGATACGGTATGAATCTGGCGAACTTCTTTATCGCTGTGTTGCATCAACCGAAATGGGAACTCACAGCAGAAATCCAGTTTCGGAACAAGCGGCGTTCCCGGTTATCGCTTGATGAATCGTGCGGAATCAAGCCGATTTCACAACAATTCCTCGCGTACATCCCCGAAGACATCCAACTCTTTCAGAAGATGCTCCAGAATAAAACCGACGACTGGCAGGTCCGCCCCGGAAGCCAATTCCTCCCTCTGGCAGGAGATTTCTATTGCTTCCCAGACTATCAACTCGTTCACAAAAGCGGCGTAGAGACTGCGATTGAATTGTTCCATCCGTGGCATCAAGGGCACCTTATTGCGAGACTCAACACCCTCACCGAACAGAAAGATGTATCCCTTATCCTTGGTGTCTCAAAGGAGTTGGAAAAGAATTCGCTGATTGCGGAAGCGTTAGAAGCATCCGCGTATTTCTCACAGTTCGGTTTCACTTTCCGGGATGTTCCGACTATGCGTACCTTGCTCCCAATTTTGAACTCGCTTGTGTAAAAGGTAGGGTGAAAAAGTGAAAATCCATAATTTTTTGTGGTATTCTTAAAGGAAGAAAATTAAGATTCACAATACTCAAAAAAAAACAATCTAAAAGGAAAACATCGCAATGAAAACCACACCGCTCTCCACTTTTTTTATTCTACTTCTCCTTTCAATGTTAGTTACATCAAATTCTCTTGCCCAAGATTACACAAAATGGAAACTCCCCGAAGGTGCCAAAGCACGACTCGGTAAGGGAAAAATTAATGAAATACAGTATTCTCCAGACGGCACTCGACTCGCCGTTGCCAGTTCCATCGGTATTTGGCTCTATGAGGTTGCAACTTTCCGAGAACTCGCGCTGCTAACTGGACACACGAGGGTTGTCTGGAGTTTAGCGTTTAGTCCAGATGGAAAGACACTCGCAAGTGCAAGTCGGGACGAAACAATACGCCTTTGGGATGCTATTACAGGCACACACAAGAAAACACTCAAAGGACATACAAATGATGTCCAGTGTGTTGCATTCAGTCGAGACGGAAAGACACTCGCAAGTGCAAGTTCGGACAAAACTATACGCCTCTGGAACGTTGCCACGGGTGAGCACAAGAAAACGCTCAAAGGACATACTTCTGGGGTCAAGAGCATGGCGTTCAACCCAAGTTATTGGACACTCGCAAGTGCGAGTTTTAAGGAAGTCCATTTGTGGGATGCCACCACAGGCGAACAGAAGAAAATACTGACAGAACATACAGGTAGTGTCAATTGCGTTGCATTCAGTCCTGACGGGGCAAAACTTGTTAGTGCTGGAGGGACTGACTACAGTATCTATGTGTGGGATGGCCGCACAGGTACACACTTGCGAACACTTACTGGACACACTTCTGAAGTTCGGAGCATCTCTTTCAGTCCAGATGGACAGACGTTTGCCAGTGCGGGTGCTGACAAAACCATCCGCTTGTGGAATAGTATCACCGCCGAATACATACAAACACTTATTGGGCATACGGATAGCGTCAGAAGTGTATGTTTCAGTCCAGATAGTCAGACACTCGCCAGCGGAAGTTGGGACGACACGCTCCGTCTATGGGACGTTTCTACTGGTCAGCCGCTGAAAACACTCACTGGACATACACCGCGGGTCAATAGTATCTCCTTTAGTCCTGATGGACAGACCCTTGCGAGTGGAGGAAGGGACCATACCATCCGTTTGTGGAATGTAGACACGCGCGAACATAAACAGACACTCATAGGACATACCGCACCTGTCAGTAGTGTGTGCTTCAGTCCGGATGGCACAACACTCGCAAGTGGAAGTTTCGACGGGACTATACGCCTGTGGAATGCCAATACAGGTCAGAACCTGAAAACGATTAGCGCGCATGCCGACGCTGTTCTGAGCGTCGTCTTTAGTCCAGATGGGAAAACACTCGCAAGCGGTGGCGGTTGGGAGGATTGTACCCTCGTTCTGTGGGATGTGGATACGGGACGCTTGAAAAAAGCATTCTCAGAGAATGTGCGTCAAGTTTATAGCGTATGCTTCAGTCCAAATGGAAAGACAGTTGCAAGCGGTAAAGGGTATGGGCATGGTCTCCTCCATCTGCGAAACATAGACACAGGAGAAAATAAAAAAATCGTTACTGGGCATAGAAATTCTATCTTGAGCGTCGCTTTCAGTCCTGATGGACAAACACTCGCAAGTGGAACAGGGAGCGCAGACGGCACAATCCATCTGTGGGATACAAGCACCGGACAACTGACACAAACAATCAAATCGCATCCAGATAACGTCAATACCCTATGCTTTAGTCCTGATGGACAAATACTTGCAGGTGGGTGTAGCGATAACATGATTCGTCTATGGGATTGGGATATAGCCACAAGCGATCAGAAAAAGACGTTTACAGGGCATACGTCCTCTGTTGAGAGCATCCGTTTCAGTCCTGATGGACAAACGCTTGCCAGCGGAAGTTGGGACGGTACGGTGCTATTGTGGGACCTCAAAACCGAAAAATAAAAAATGAACACCGTAGAACTAAATTCTAATCTAAGCGCAGCACCCCACGAGGTCGGACTATCGGCGGATCGACTTGCGTGCATCTCTGCCGCTGCGCAGGCGTTTATTGATGACGGACAACTCGCGGGTGCGGTGACTGTTGTGGCAAGGCGAGGGAGAATCGCACACCTTGAGGCTTACGGCATGATGGACATTGAGGCGAACAAGCCGATGCAGAAAGACACAATCTTCCGCATCTACTCAATGACCAAACCAATCGCTGCTGCTGCAATAATGATGCTTTGTGAGGAAGGAAGATTACAACTCGACGCGCCAACTTCGACGTATCTACCGGAATTGGGCGGATTGAAAGTGGCAGCAGCGGCAGATGCTGAGACACTCACATTGATTGAAGCAGATCGGGATATGACCGTCATAGATTTGATGCGACATACCTCCGGATTGCCAGGTGCTGCCCGATACATGGCAGGGCAAACTGCCGTAGATAAACGCTACCGAGAGGAAGGTCTACATCTCCTACATGAATGCAACTTACAAGAAATGGTTGAGCGACTTGGTAGGATTCCACTGTTATATCAACCGGGGACGAAATGGCATTACAGCATCGCTGCAGATGTTTTGGGTAGATTAATTGAGGTGGTTTCGGGTCAGCCTTTTGATGTGTTCTTAACCGAGCGAATTTTTCAACCGTTAGGTATGATGGACACCGGATTCTATGTCCCAGCGGAGAAAATTAATCGACTCGCAGGTATGTACGGTCCAATACCAGAAGGTGACTTACAGGTTATTGATGCACCGCAGGGTGGAACGGGTCATGTATCTGAAAATAGTTTTATAGAGAAACCGAAATTTCTATCCGCGGGTGGCGGCTTAGTCTCCACCGCCGCCGATTTTGCCCGGTTTTGCCTAATGCTCTCAGGCAAAGGCACACTCGCTGGAAAACGGTTGATGAAAACGGAATCCGTGGAATTGATGACACGCAACCACTTACCAGCATACCTGATACCGCTCGACAAAAAACCGGATAAGCGTTATGCTGGACTCGGTCTTGTACTCGGTGTCTCGGTGCGGGTGCAACAGACAGATTGGATACCTACATCTCAAGTTGGCGAATACGG
>JAPPDN010000825.1:0-4964 GCA_028824575.1 Candidatus Poribacteria bacterium
CGGCGCGTTTCCGATAGGTGTGAGTGAGGGAATTCACCGCTTTTTGAAGCAGATCGTTATATTGTGTCATATTTGTGCCGTTGTTTGTCTGCTCGTCAAATAAGTTGCAGAGTTCATCATAAGGCTTTTTGACACCTGCACACAACAGACGGTACATCTCAAGTATCTGCTTGGGTTGTGCAAAAGTAAATCGGACCTCGCCATCCTCTCGAATGTAGAGAAGAAAATAAGGCTGCAGCGGGTTTATCTCCTCATTGCCTGTTGAATCACCTTTTTGTCGCAGACAGAAAATTACGCCTTTGGTCATCATCTGATACTTTGGATCCGGGGGGACAACAGCATAGAGTCCGAACGAGGCAGCCTCAAGGTTTTTCCGCTCACTTTCAATATAGTTCATTAAGTCAATACGGAAATCGTCAAGGGTAAATTCGTTGAGGGCGACACTTTCATTGAAATCTTCAAGATCTAAGACTTCATCTCTCAACTTTAGCAGCTGCTGATCGCGGTATTTGAGGTCGTCCTCAAGTACATCCTGAATTTCCTCAGGTTCTAAAAGGTTATCTCCCTGTGTTGCTGTTATATCTACGAGTGCCATTCGTGCCTCGACCCGATTTTTCAGTTTGATATAGCGGTTAAGATCAGGTGTCGGCCAGAAGTTGACGAGTTGGACGCTGTCATTGGTGTTACCGATGCGGTCAATCCGTCCAAATCGTTGAATGATACGCACGGGATTCCAGTGGATGTCATAATTAATGAGATAATCACAGTCTTGCAGGTTTTGTCCTTCCGAGATGCAATCGGTCCCGATGAGCAGGTCTATCTCCTTATCCTGTGGCATGGATTTCATTAAGGAACGTTTTTTGGAATTCGGCGAAAAATTTGTTAAGATATTGCTGAATTCAGTCTTGCCGAAACTCGTCTTATTTCCCTCTGTGCCTCCAGATACCATAGCGATATGGATACCGAGTTCTTCAGTTGCCCATTGTTCTAATCCTTTGTAAAGGTAGGCAGCTGTATCCGCAAAAGCGGTAAATACCAAAACCTTACGATTTGGCTGTTTAATCTTTTCGGCAATTAATTCCTTGAGTTTCGCGAGTTTGGCATCGCGATCATCGGTAATATCCTTTGCATAAAGGCGAGGTAACTCAAGTTGTTCGCGATCGCGTTGCAGATCTTCCAACCACCTTTCAGTATCAAGGTGTGCCATTTTGAAAACCAGTTTTTTTCCAACCTGCATCGCTTCCTGTAACTCTTCATCTTCAAGTGCCTCAATCTCTATATCTTCTATGTCCACATCGGGATTTTCGTCTCGGAACGCTTGAAATCGTTTAATCCGTTTTTCCAGTCGCTCAATCTTTTCAATCGTCCGATCCATTGTAATTCCAAAGGAGTGGATGGAACTTTCCAACCGCTTTAGAAAATTCACTTTCATCATACCGATAAGATAATGTTCACGGTCACTTTGCGTGAAATTTCTTACTTGTCCCATATCATATTCGGATTGGTATTCAGATAAGACATATTTTGACGGATTGAACAAGGAAAGTTGGTATTCAGAGATTTCATCGTTCAGTTCATCGTAGGACATGAACTTACCTTTCAAGTCTATTTCGGTATATACAGAAATCGGTTTACTCCGTTTTGGGAATCCGCCAATTTTTTTCAGCGAGTCCGGATAGTATTTCTCAATGTGTTTTCGAGAACGAGCGATGGTCAACTCATCAAGTAGTTTGAAAAAAGCGGAACTGAGTCGTTCAAGTAAGTCTCGTGTTTGCCGATTCTCTTTGTTCTTTGCCCATTCAGTAAAGATCCGCTGTGCATCTGCAAGCGTCTTTTTCAGGCTATCAATACCAAACGGTTTACCAGCGAAAGCATCATCTCTGCCTTCGGTGAGAAAATAGATTTGGTTGCGTAGATCCTTGAGATTGTTGTTAACAGGTGTCGCGGAGAGTAACAACACTTTGGTTTTGATACCACTCTGGATAATATCTTCCATTAAACGCTGATAGCGACTCTTGCGAATTAGGTTGCCCTCTTCGTCTTTCTTGCCCGGTGTGTTATTGCGGAAATTATGCGATTCATCAATGACAACAAGATCGTAGTTACCCCAGTTGATAGTTGCAAGATCAATGTCGCCTGACTTCCCACTATCGCGACTCAGATCGGTGTGTGACAAGACCGTGTATGCAAAACGATCTTTGCGGAACAGATTCAGTTCGCTGTTGTTCTCTGCGCGGTAAACTGTCCAATTATCACGCAATTTTTTCGGGCATAACACAAGCACACTGTTGTTTCGCAATTCAAAGTATTTGATTATTGCCAGTGCTTCAAAGGTTTTACCTAAACCGACACTATCGGCAATGATGCACCCGTTGTGTTGCTGAATTTTGTTTATTGCCCCTTTTACTGCGTCCCTCTGAAATTCAAAGAGAATGTTCCAGATATCTGTATCAACGAGTTGTACATCCTCAGCGAGCAGTCCACTTTTTTCCTGTTCGCCTAAGAATCGCTCAAAGATGTGATACAGCGTTTTGTAGTAGATAAACTCTGGGGTGTTGTTCTGATAGAGTTGCTCAAGGTATAACAGTACGTCGTCTCTGACATCTTCGACCAATTCTTTGTCGTTCCACATTTCATCGAACCACGCCTTCACGTCCGCCCGATCTCGGTTGCTATCCACCTCCAGATTAAGTTCAATGTTATTCTCTGTTGAACTCATTCCGAGCCCGCGCACGGTAAAATTGGAACTCCCGACGATAGCATCTTCCACACCATTATTAGCGATATGATACATTTTTGCATGCATCAAATTAGATTTCCGAATAGACTGGATTTGCACTTTTTCGCGAATCCATGCAGCACACTCTTTGGCAGCCCAATTTTGTTTCAGTTGATCCTTGAATTTTAAGCCTTCGGCTTCGCCCTCAATTTTGTAGGCTTTCTTGTCTGTCTTTTCTGGATCAAGGCTTTTTATAAAGCGGGGTTCGCCAAACAGAAATCGGAGTTCTTTGATTTCTGTGAGCGATTTTTTGAGTGCTTGAAAGGCGTGGATGGTGAAATAGGCAGAAACAATTGAAAGGGATGAACCTTCTTCTATTTTGGATTTTAGGAAATCGCCAACACTTCCGTGTTTATGATTGTCTCGGATATTGGATTTAAGATTTGACATAGTTAACCTGATTCTGGACGTTTTCTCCTATGATTCAAGATTTGAGGATTTCGTTTAATTGAGAGCGGTTCATAAATCATTACGACTGCAAGAACAAGAGATACGATTGGGCGTAAAGCACTCGTTGGATGTATGTTACTGAGATGTTAATTATACCTCATCGACAAAAAATTATCAAGAATTAACGTTAGATACTCCAGAGGCGTTCAGTTAAAAAAATTATGAAATTTTGCGGCTTTTTTCGCGAATCCGGTTCGGTTAGGAAACCGCACCATAGGTGTCAATTTAGGGATATTTCTCGTTATTTCGTAGCAGCATCTCTACAAATGCCGCCCCTCTGGGGCTTAGGTCTTTGGGCGATGCCCATTTCTACACAAATGCCGTTCCTACGGAACTCAAGAGGACTTTGAAACCTTCAGGGTTTCCGCGTAGAATCCGGTTCGGTTAGGAAACCGAACCTACCGGCCTGGGGGTCGCGACGGTTATTTTTCCTTAAATTGACACCTATGGTACACCGCAAAACCGCACCTACCGGTCCTGGGGTTGAAAATCTGACCGAAGAATGGAAAACTGAGTGACTCTGCACTCACACATTTTAATTTGACAAATCACTGATGCTTGTGGTATCCTATTATTAGGTCCACAAGGAAGCCTCCAGTCCGCGGGAAGGGTTCAACCTGCCTTGTTTCTTCCGAATCACTGTAATCTTCTTTCTTTGCCTGTAGATGCGGACAACAGGTATGACGAGAGGAGATTCTCATGCAACAGAAACAATTTCCCCCGAATCCAAGCCTGGAACACCTTAAGTCCCAAGCGAAACAACTGCTTAAGGCACATCAGGGAGGCGCGCTTGACGCATGCCAGCGTATTCGCGCATTCTTCCCAAAACTCTCCGATGCCACAGATGTAGAGATTCAAAACGCTGCCTTCGGTTTGCAGGACGCGCAACTCGTTATTGCCCGTGAATACGGGTTCGCGAGTTGGACGCAGTTAAAGGAGGCAGTGCTACGTCAGGAGCGAAGGACAGAAACAGTGCCAGCTAAAGACCTTTTGTTCCAGATACTCCGCACCCCGGATCTCACACAGACGGATATTCAACAGGTGGAAGAACTGCTAACCGCTGATCCGTCACTTGTCTCTGCGAGAGATGAGGACGGACGAACCCCTATCGAAGCACTCGCCTCGAGAGGGCTGATAAATTTCGGTAAAGAACATTGGTACAGACCGATACGGCAACTCTATGACCTCTTCAGGGAACACGGGGCGGCAACGAATGTTGTTGCGGCGGTTCTCATGGACGACCGTGAATACGTTGAGACATCTATCCGTAACACCCCAGAGATGCTTAAACAACGTTTTGACAGATCAAGGCAATGGAGCGGCATAAGCCTGCTCGCAATTGCCGCAGGGTGCAATCGGATAGAAATCGCCAAAATCCTGATTGAAGCGGATCCGTCGTTGGTAACGGAAGGGCAGGCGGAAGGCAAGGCACCAATGGATTTACTCGTAAAACCGTGGCATCACTCTGCATTTGATGCCGAGCCGCGAAAACCGTTCTACAATCTCTTGGTTGAAAATGGGGTAGTCCCTGATTTAGGGGCAGCACTTGCAATGGACGATTTGGGGCAGGCTGGCGCGTACGTTGCGGCCAATCCACAATTACTTGAGCAGCAATTCGTTTGTGGTAATCAGATTAAATTTCGACCTATCGAAATCGCGGCGGCTTATGGGCGCGAATTTATCCTTGGGCTTTTATTTACTGTCGCAGCAGCGAATGAGATAGACATTGAGAAGG
>JAPPDN010000825.1:4974-6791 GCA_028824575.1 Candidatus Poribacteria bacterium
GATTTAGCATCTGCGTTGACACAGACCTTTGCTTTGGACGTAACGGAGAAACTGCTTGAAACCACTCAACCCGCCGCTTCAGTTATCACAAACGCGCTTGTTTTTGCGTGTGAGGTCTATCAACCCGAAAAGGTACGATTCTTACTCAAATACGGTGCCGATCCGAGCGCATCCCTTAAAGCGAAGTTTCGTTATGATGTTATGCAGAATCTGAAATTGGGTGACGATGACACTTATACTTGTGAGATGTCTCCGCTTTTCTTACCAGGCACAAAAACACTCGCGGCCGAAACCGTCTCTCATACCTACGAGATGTCTCCGATCCTTGTGGCGATATGGACGTGGTATGGTCTAAGAGAGGCGGCAGAGGCACTTGACGAGTGCTTGGAGGTCGTCGAGGTACTGCTTGAAGCAGGAGCAGATGTGCATCGGAACTATAGGGTGGATATAGACGGTGAGATTTTGGAACTCACACCGCTGACGTATACACAGAAACTTGCTTCTCTGTTTCCAGATAAGCCTTTTGATAAGATTATTGAAGTTCTCCTGCGTAATTAGTTATCAGAGGAAATAGTTATAGTTGTCAGTTATCAGTTGTCAGTTATAAAAGGTTTTTGATGATCCGAAAGCCTCTTTTTCTCACTGTGAGTCAGACTGATAACTCTTAAAACTGACTGCCTATTGCTGATTGCTGACGGCTATTCTTTCTGACGACTGAAAGATTTTTCGCAGAAAAATCGTACTGAGGACTGACAACTGATAACTATTTTCGCACCGCTATTTTTCCGAACTTCTGTTTGCGGACTGTATTGCCTTGAGCGTTGGTGAATTGGGCGGTGAATTTGTAGGGGTAGACACCGTTCGCAAGCGGTTCACCGTCGGCATCGTAGCCGTCGTAGTGAAACTCATTGAAAGAGACAGATGCGTCAAGCGTATCAACGGCGAGGATGCGACGACCGGTTATCGTATAGATTTTCAAACTGACCTCATCAGCACCTTTGGTGAGATAGTAGGCGAAGTGGGTGCCGCTGCCCGGGACGAAAGGATTCGGGAAATTGGCGATATTTTTGATCTCAAATTCGCCTGCGACGGTCGCGGTCTGCGTCGCGTCTGATGCGTTGCCATTTGCGTCTTGTGCCTGCAACCGAATACGGTACTCGCCGGGTTCCAAGACAGGCGTATAGGTTATAAGCATCAGGTTGCTGTTGGTAGGTGATGCCGTAATCACATATTCGTCCTCCGGTACCCGCTGCCCGTTTTGGGTGAGGATGATGTGCGCCGGACGTGAGTCAATACCGTTGGCATCCTCAATCCGTGCTGAAATGGTTGGGGTATCAGAGATATAATCACCGTCAACGAAGCCTTGATGTTCAAAGGTTAACTCAAGCACGGGTAGACTTGTATCGCTGTGAGATAATAGGGCGAATGTCCCAGGTAGTTTCACTTCTGCTGAGATCGTCTCTTCATCCGTTGTTTCTTTCCCAACTAAAATCCAATTCCCGTTGTCGTCGCGTCGGTAAATATGCGGATCGTCGCTCCCCGCTTTTAAGAAAGTAGCCGTTGCTGTTAATTCAGCCCCCTCGCTCAAGTCAAGTTGATAGGCAAGCGTCGATGCAGGGATTGCCTTTACAATATCGGGTTGATTGGTGATAGTAAGTGCCGCTTCGGTGTAGGTCAGCACCATAGTCGTTTGAAGACTTTCTGACGGAATAGCGACTCGGAAACTACCATCTTTGCTCTGAATGGACGGGTTGGGTGTTTCAGGTGTCAGAACGATCCGGTTACCAACAAACTGCCGATCTCCTACATTATTTCTT
>JAPPDN010000920.1 GCA_028824575.1 Candidatus Poribacteria bacterium
CAAACTAAAAGTTTATGCTACAAAGATGTTCACTTATTTATGGGCTTCACTATAAGTGTTGACAGAGAAATTCAGACGAGAGTTCGTGCTTGACTGGATAATCGCGAACAATATTGCGTAAGTCGCATATCATTTTTGTCAATGGAGCGTGCAGCGGAAAAAAACGCTGTACGTGTAGTTTTTCGAACCGCAGAATTGAATGTAAGGTGCCGAGCATGCAGAGCGGACGCATCAATTTTAACGTTGAAAAAACGGCTTTCGCCGTGCTTGAAATGGATGATGTGCGCGGCGATCTGTTGTGCCGCTGCTTCGTTTGTTCGCGGATAATCTGCCTTGCTAACTTGGCGTTAACAAGGGTTTCCTCCTTTTCTATTTTATATTTATTAAGTGATATTCTTCACAATAGGGTATCAGCGATTATTGCTGTGCTATATGTTTTGCGCCCGCGCGCTCCGTCTTGAACGGCGTGTTTCATTGCGGGCTGTTTTTGTTGCATTCGGCTTTATGTTAATTCTATGCAAACGTGAGTTTGATAAAAGCATATTGTAGCGCGATGCACGTCGCATCTGGGGTGTTTTTGATAGGGTATTTCTGCATATTGCTGGGGTATTTCTTCAAGTACGCCGCAAAACTTTATAGTTTGCGCCCACAGCACACAAACTGGAAAGTTTGTGCTACAGGGAAGCGCAAGGTGGACCTTCGGAGAAAGTGCCTATTATTGAAGGCACATCATTTATTATCAAACTGGCGTTATGCAAAGCAATTTTCACCTAAGGAGTCTTTTTAATCCTGTATTGATTCTCACTGTGAAGCAATATCACCTCGCTGGGGTGTGGAAAGAGACTCAAAACTTTTCTGGAATGTGCAAAATCTGTTAGTAGCAACTTGGGTTACCTTAGCACATTTGAATAGGAAAGAGTCGTTTTTTGTTAATTGTCTTACATTGAAAGGAGTTTCAAAATATGAATCGAAAAGGAATTGTGTTCATTTTAGTTATTGTCATGTTCGTTTTTGTTGCACAAAGCATTTCTGAAGGGAGTGAATCCAAGATATATTGGACAGACTCCGCAGCCGGAAAAATTCAGTGTGCAAACCTTGACGGTTCTAATGTGCAAGACCTCGTCACAGGACTGATCGGACCAAATAGCATCGCGTTGGATGCCGCAGGCAGTAAGATGTATTGGATAAGCTATTCACCCTTGAAACAGAGAAAGAGTATCTTTAGAGCAAATCTTAATGGCACAAACGTGGAGCATCTCATCTCGGCGAGTAATCCAGAATACCTCGCCTTGGATAGCGGACGTAGTAAGATATATTGGGCAGATTCTGACACACAGAAAATCCAATGTGTGGATCTTGATGGTTCAAACGAAAAAGACCTTATCACTGATTTGGGTAGATGTTATGGTCTTACCTTGGATATTGGACATGGTAAGATACATTGGATAGGGGGGCCGGGGAATGGTCATTTCTACTTCCGGAGTGCGAATCTTGATGGCTCAAATATAGAAGAAACCTGGGGAGGTTCAGGTAGCGTTCCTACTGCTCTCGCTTTGGATGTTGTAGCCCGTAAAAGATATTGGACAAGGGGTCAATACATCGGATGGAGTAATCTTGATGGTTCACACGAGAGGGGCTTTGGGTCGAATGCGCCTCAGAGCCTCGCTTTGGATATCGGAGCCCGTAAAGTGTATTGGACGGAACCCATCTTGAAGGAAATTCGCCGTTCGGATCTCGATGGCTCAAATGTAGAGGTCCTCGTCACTGGTTTGTCTAAACCCTTTGGTCTCGCCTTGGGCATCTCCTTACAGCTGCAGCCCTCCACAGAACCAGTCGTCAGCGTGACACCGCCCACAGAACCAACTGTCAGCGTGACACCGCCTACAGAACCGGTTATCAGCAACACGCCTTTGATAGACGCTACGGATCTCCATTTAACGGAGCACACGGGGGATGTTCGGTGTGTCGCCTATAGTCCGTGGGGCGTTGTCCTTGCCAGCGGTGGCACGGATGATACACTGCGGTTATGGCGCACCAGCACGGGTGAACATCTCAATACCTACAAGCATGGTGGGGATGTCAACAGCGTTGCCTTTACACCTGATGATACCTATATCGCTACCGGTAGTGATGATGGGAAGTTGCGCGTATATAAGTGGAGTGCCGCGGCGGATACCTGGAAGTCATCCCAAACCTTCAATATTCCTGGCGGTGCCCTAAGTAACAACGTCAAGAGTGTCGCCTTTAGTTATGATAACATGATGTTGGCGTGTGGCACGAGTGGAAAGCGTGTACTGATCTGGGATTATGATTCCGCGCAAGCGAAGTGGGTTTACCGCGAAACACTAAACGGGCACACCGGTGCTGTGAATAGCGTTGCGTTTAGTCCTGCTGGCGTTGTGTTGGCGAGTGCAAGTGATGACGATACCGTTCGGTTGTGGCGTGCGCGCACGGGTGAACATCTCGCCACGCTTGAGGAGCATACCGCAGATGTCAACAGTGTTGCCTTCAGTCGTAGCGATGCTTTCCTTGCGAGCGGTAGTGACGATGACACTGTGATTCTGTGGCAATGGAATGTGGCTGCGGATACCTGGGTGCATCACCGCACGCTGGATCGGCACACTGACGATGTGCGGAGTGTTGCCTTTAATCCTGGGGGTACCGTGCTGCTGAGCGGGAGTGCGGACAAAACCATCGGTGTCTGGGATGGGCGGACAGGTGCTTACAAGTCATTACTGACGAAACATACGGATGCCGTTAATAGTGTCGCTTTTGCTTTTCAAGGCAATGTGTTAGCAAGTGGCAGTGACGATGGGACGGTCCGCCAACTTGCACACACGGAGTCAACAGCCATTGCTAATAGGGGCATCGGTTTGACGGTGCCTTCGGATCTCGTTACGGAGGTTGCCTTCGGCTCAGGCACGACCTATTTTGTCTTGAATGCGCAATTTCCAACATTGACGGGTATTTCTGCAGCGGATGTCATCTATAAAAAGTGCAAAATACAGATTGACCTTCCAGATGGCACACAATATTTTATGTTTCCGATTAAAACAGTTGCGGAAAGAATCGCGGAAGCGAACGAAGAGGCAACATGGGATCTCACAGTTGATTTGGTAACTGCTGGCGTTGGAATCGTACCGATTGCAGGAGACACTGCTGCGGCTATTGTATCGGTCGGATACTCAGGATACAAGTATTTCCAAACATTACTGGAAATTTCAAAAGCGCTTTCAGATCCTGAAATCCAACTCACCAATAACGCTGAGACTTCTGGTTCACCCAACATCAGGTCTCGGTTCCTTCTTATGATTCAAAAGCCAGTAACAGGGATAAAGGTGACAGTGGGACTGGATTATCAACTCAAAAGCGAGGCGCGTGAACTTTGGTTTGATCCGATTCGTACTGTGTCGTA
The DNA here is from genome assembly GCA_028824575.1 of Candidatus Poribacteria bacterium. Classification (GTDB taxonomy): domain Bacteria; phylum Poribacteria; class WGA-4E; order WGA-4E; family WGA-3G; genus WGA-3G. The sequence goes on from JAPPDN010000920.1 coordinate 3,416, forward strand.
TGAGGGGATGTGGAATCTGACAGATGGTACCTTGGCGGCACCGAATGCACATAGCATGTCGCTTGCAGACTATCCGCCGTTCCAAGAGCTGCCTCTGGAAGTTCAGGAATTCCTTCTCCGTCACTTTGGGGAACCGATGAGCATCGGAGATTGGAAGATTCCAGCGGTAACCTCCTTGTTGCCGAATTATCCGAACCCGTTTAACCCTGAGACGTGGATACCGTATCAGTTATCTGAACCTGCGGATGTGACGTTGACGCTCTACGACATCACCGGCCGCGTCGTGCGGCATCTGGACTTGGGGCATCAACATGCGGGTATGTATCAGAATCGGAGTCGTGCGGCGTATTGGGATGGTAGGAATACGCAGGGTGAACCTGTTGCGAGTGGTGTCTATTTTTATACGCTCAAAGCGGGGGATTTTACTGCGACGCGGAAGATGCTGATTCGGAAGTAGGATTTATTAGAACGCAAGTTGCTACCTTTTTATACACGATAGGTGTCAAGTTAGGGACTTTCCAGGTCCGGTAGGGTTTTTGATAGGGGTATTTCTGCGGATTTCTTCGCTGTTTCTTAACCCAACCGGGCTTATCCCAAGTGGGTCTTGGGTTTCTTATTTAGGGGAACCTTTGCTTTGAAAACGCTGTAGCTGAAGGTTTTTGCGGAGTATCCGATGCGGTTAGGAAACCGCATCTACCAGGTCTGGGGGAAATCCGGTGCGGTTGCAAACCGCACCAGAAGTGGACGAAATAGCCTTTCATGTCTGGCGCGGCAAAGAGGTTGGACGCAACTTCGCGAGTGCTATCCGCAAATGTTACTGCGATTCATATAAAAGGCTTGGCTTACCGCAACCACGGTAAAATTCTGGAAAAGGCACGGGAATGCTCTTTGACGAGGAAGAAATTCCTCTGCGTTGTGTCAGAGAGTCTTTTACATCGCTGGATAGAATGTTTCCTGATTTCATATAACTGATACCCTAAATCGGCGACGTAATCTTCAATTTCTGCGAAAATGTTGCGATTTGTTTCGCCGACATCTTTGAGTTCAGCCATTAAGAGGGGTGCGTGCGCCTTTAAGAAGTGTTCGCCACCTCGTAGGACTTCTAACTGATACCCCTCTACATCAATTTTGACAAAATCCGGAGCCGGTAGTTTGGGAAAAAGGTTGTCAATTGTGTCAAGTGTCACGCGTTCGGATGCTGCGCGCCCATGAGCATATTTTAACGAAGCCGTGCCTTCGGCAAGCCCTGCCTCGGAATAGTAGAGATGTCGTTGTTCCTGTTTGTTACCCAGCCCCTTGTTGGTCACAGTGACGTTCGTGAACTGGTTTAGAGAGACATTTTCCTTAAGGTAACCATAGGTGCGCGCTGCGGGCTCAAATGCTACGACTGTTCCGCTGTCTCTAACCTGTGCAGCAAGGAGACAGGTATAGAACCCGATGTTTGCGCCGATGTCCCAACAGGTGTCGCCCGGTTTGATTAACTTCAGGAGTTTGGTAACGATATACCTTTCGTCATGGGTACCGTAGAAATAGAGATATTGGTGCTCCGGGTTCGCCAAGTTACCTTTCAGTCGAAACCGATATTTGGTTTCAAAGGTCGCAATCGGGTCTTGGGGTGTAATCCACTCCCTGGTAAGATTCAAGAGTAGACGTTTCCCGTCGGTGATCGGACACCAGCGAAGGTACGCGCGGACAAGTCGATTGAGTTGCGGGTTCATCCCCACGCCTCAAGCCCCAATAATTATTTGCCAAGTTCGGTGAGGTATGCGGTTTCGCCTGTTTCATGTTCTTTTTCGGCACGTTCGACGCCAAAGCCTGCCATGCGTTCTTTCCAAGCATTGATACGTCGCTGGCGTGCTTCGGGATTCGCCTCGCCTGTCGGTGTCATAGTGATGTATTGGGCGACACGCGGTTTATCGGCAGTGTTGATGCCAGCACTATGTGGCAATGCACTGTGCCAAATGACAAGATCGCCCGCTTTACCGGGCACAGGGATCGCGCCAAGTGCTTCTAAATTTTGATGTCTCGGATCGGCATGCGGCGGCAGGTTTTTTATCCATTCATCAATCTTATTATGGAACCCCGGCACACAGGTGAATGCGCCTTGGTTGGCTGCGGTATCGGTAAGATAGAGGACGCCTTGTACATGGAATCGGACGGGGACCTCCACGGTCATGTCCCAGTGAAGTCCTAAGTTTGTGCGTTCAAATTTACCGGGGACATTGGGTGGACTCATGCTGGCGCGATCGAAACTCACCCATAATTTTTCATTGCCCCAAATTTCGGCGAAAGCCTGATGGACGCGTGGAAACTGGCGAGTTGCCCACAAAGCCGGATGCTGATAGATTTCTACCATGATCCCCTTACGCGATGGGTCAGCGTACCAACTATCAGGATCGTCGGCATCCATTTCGAGAAAGTCCCAGACAGCCTGCGCCGTGTTCTGTATTAATTCAGGGGGTGCTGCGTCGTGGATCACGACATAGCCGTGTTCTTCCCAAAAAGCGTGGTCTTCGGAACTTAAAACTGTCATTTTTTCCTCCAGTAACTAAGGCTGTCAGCCGTCAGTAGTCGGCTGTCAGCAGAAAACGTTGGGTTTCACTGTGTTTCTGTGTGGATACGCTGGTATTTTAGTGTTGATGTCCTTTCAGGTACTAACCTTGATTTTTTAACGCCGTTCAACCCAACCTACAAAAATCTGAGACTGTCAGTGAATTCCCATTTTCACTATACTCATTTTTTAGCCCAATCGGCGTAAATATGCAGATAAAAAGATAACGATGAGTCCGAAGATTATCGTGAGGTTGAGCCAAGGTGCGGGTTTCTTTTGGTACACGCCAAACACCGGATATGGAAATGTTAGGGCAATTGCTAAGGTAAATATTAGAAAGACGATGAAGAGTTTGATACCTAAGACGAAGATGTAGAGCGAGTAATCTGAAACAACAGGATCGATAGCGGCATCGGCGCGTGCGGCACGAAAAAAGGTTATAAAGTTATACAATCCGGATATGAGGATCGTTAGCAGAGCTGTCCAGACGACACTACTGAAACGTCGCAGTGCCGATGAGATCAACGCTGCAGGTTCAGCGGAACGGTTAGCAATGGGTAGAAGCACAACACGGAAGAAAAAGAAGCCTCCTATCATCAAGACGACGGATCCGACATGTATCCATTGGATCAAGGTTTTCAAAAACATTTTTTGTAGTTGTCAGTTGTCAGTTTGCCTCGCAGTGAGAGTTGTCAGTTAAAGAGGTTTTGATGTAACAATCCACCAGTTCTTGGCGTATTCCAAAATGGGAAAGATTGTTACAAACTCGGCTCTTAACCGATAACTCTCACTGCGAGGCAAA
>JAPPDN010000308.1:0-552 GCA_028824575.1 Candidatus Poribacteria bacterium
CATCAATGCCGTTGTTTTTCGCCTTGGCAGCAAAACCGAGACTGTAGTTCTCTGGTAAAGACGTGATCAAGCCGAAAAACAGTTGTGATGATGGAACAACGACCTCTCCTCCCAACTGCAATATACTTTTAAGGGAGGCAATTGGGGAAATCGCCAGAAGAACGTTATTGTCGGTTCCTAAGGTCTCAACGAGTGGCTGATAACTCAAGTGTTCAGAAAACCTCTCTCCGATGCCTGCTTTTCTATCAAGAGCCATTATAATTAATTCTGGGCTGGTTCCCATTGTGAAAAGGAGTTGACCTTCAGTAAATGCGTAATACCAGTGCCATTCAGTGGGCATCAAATCGTTCGCTTCGGCAAACTCAGCAGGAAGATCTACTTTGAAATTAGGAAAGACATAACTTTTAATCTCAACGCGGTTGTGCATTATTGACTGACTCGGATAAGCGCCTGTATAGTTGAGTTTTTCGAGAATTGTCTCGTCCATATAGGTTTTCGCGCTTTCCTCATCTTTCAACTCATAGATGAATAGATATTGGGGCAGAAGGGTAT
>JAPPDN010000308.1:562-6756 GCA_028824575.1 Candidatus Poribacteria bacterium
AAGGGTATCCCCGAAATTAAGCGAGAAACTCCATCGGTCTGCCAGAGATTTGTAAAAGTGTTTTACCTGTTCAAGGAGTTCTTCCCGCTGGGCTTGCCCTTCTGCGTCACTTTTTGGAAAGAACCTAAACCAGGAGGTGCTTATCTCCGTTAGAAATTTTGGGCTCCCTTGAAAAGCACCATTTATAAGAGTTCTATCAGGTAGTTCACCGAGGAAACCCAATTCGTTTGCCCCCTCTTCAAAAACTTCCAAAAACGCACTGCCGTTTTTGAATTTCAAGAACGGCTTGATTTGGACATCGGTGCCCTCCATTTCGAGTCGGACACTCGCAGATCGCACCTGTTTGATAAAGGATATCCCTGCTTCAGATATACTTTCAAGGAGTGGCGCGATATCGTCATCTTCATCGGCATCTTCAAGGTTGTCTATTACCACCTCCAATTCTTCTTCAAGCGGTTTGTCGAGCGTAGCAATAGTGGATTCAACATCAAAGTAAACCGCCAACTGATCGTCATCTTCTGAAATATCGGTAAGAAAAGAGACATAATCGGGGTTTTGTGTGATAGCCTTCATTGTCCCTTTGTAAATGTCAATAACGTTTTCACAGACCTCGCGGTGTTTCGTGAAGATGAGGATATCGTCTAAAATCGCTATAATCTCGCCGTCTTCGCTGTCGTTCCAATAGGTTACATCTTTATATGCCGTGCGTTCATCTTCTGTTGTAACCTTTTCAATTGTCTGTTTTATTGTTTCTGGGTCTCTTAGATGCGCAAGGACAGCGAATTGCGGCGGTTTCAAACTGGGAAGGACGATTGCAAAATCTCGGTTCACATTAAAGATTTCTTCCACCGCAATTAAATCCTCAAATTGAGACCCGAAGATATTCGACAAAATTTCCACAGACACATCGGATGCTTGCGCTTCAGATAGAAGTTCTGTCTTCAATGTATTAATGCTGTTATCCAATTCAAGCAAGTTAGGACAGTAAATGAGTCCTAAAGTCTGTTCTGGAATTAGATGCAGGACACTATTCTTGGAAACAGGAACCGGTATGCTTTCTGATTTATGTGAAGGGTCATCCGTAGCGAGGTCAGTTTCTGCGATACTTAGACGAACGCATAGAAGCGTTGTCATAAGAGTCAACGCGGTGAGGGATAAGTGCAAACATTTCTTAATCATGATAATTTCTCCTGAGGTGTATTAATCCTTATGGACGTATCCACGCTGGATTTGGACGTTAATTTTAACGTGAGTTAAGTTCAAATCTTGTTTATTTCTCTAACTGCTCTTTTTTCTTTTCAGACTCCTTTTCTGTCTTCAAAAGTGCCTGAATCCATTTTTCAAATGCTGCTGTGTCTTCAAAAAATGAACGCACAAGGGCAAATTCAGCCGGTGTCGCGATAGCACATCTCAGAAGCCCCTCTTGCGAACCGTGTTTCTCTAAATGTTCTCGCCACGCCTCATGGTAAACTTCCGTGTACATTTGTCCTTTAAGATTGGTAACCATCGCCATCTGCGTTATTTCTGACATGTGGGAAAAAAATTCTGCTGCTGGGTAGATTGCCATCAAGGGTTCCGCCAAGTGTTTGGTTTGGAATGCGATAAGCGAACCCGTTTCATTAAAAAACTTCGGATTCTCTACCGACACCGAGCGGAGTTTGAAGTAGTAATCTGTGCAAACCGATAGGACTTCTGCTTTTGTTTTTAGGGGTAACGCTTTTTTGAAAGAAAACAGCACATCGGTTTTCTGCTTTGCTGTTGGCATCGCGGCAACATAAGCTGGAAAATCCGTATATTCTTTTCCTACTTCGGCTTTCAGATAGGTTAAGTACGGTGCGCTGGATAAGGTTTCATCGAGCGTGCCGGTGTGCCGCAGAAGTTGGCGCAGCAATGCTTGCTGTGCGTCGGTCAAAGGTTTGCTAACCAATGCCTTGAGTGCCTTTTTGTCCTTTTCGTGCTGTGCAAATGCATCCTCCGCTTGTTTCATCACTTTTCCGACAAGTTCATTTCCGGTCTCTGTCTCAGGTTGATTCTCTGCTTCACCTGCGACAACGTTATTGAAACAGAGAAAGAGAAATAATAAGAGTGGGATAACGCTGCTCATAGCAGTGATGTTCATGTTTAGTCTCATGGTTGAACCTCCGGTGGTAAAGGTTGTGGTGGGATTTCGCGCGGATTGGATTTTGATCGCGGTCCCTCTGTAGATTGTTTAGTAAGCCATTCTTCTATTTCAGTCGATGAGCTAAAACGTTCCAAAAGATAGTTTGCTGCGTCCTTATCCGCTTCAAGGAGTTTCAACAGACCCGCATCCGTCCCGTCTTGGGATAAGAGCTCTCTGATAGATTTTATCCGATCTACCGACATCGGTGAAGCGAGTTCCGGTTGAGGTTGCTCTGTCGCAACCACATCGTTTTCGTTTGAACGGGTAGATGGCGGCTCAGTTGATTCCGTAGTCGATGTGGTGGCTTGCGGTGTCGGAGTCGGTGTTTCTGTGTCTTGCGTTTCAGCTTCCATAAGCATTGGAAAAAATGTGGACATGTCTTCCGGGACAGTATACTGGATGTTTTCCAATTCGCCTCCCACCAAGATTTGTTCTGTCATCCATTTCATCTGTTGACCTATCTCGCCTTTAAAGTTGGCAAGTGCCCAGAATTGGAAATCCTGCTCCTTGAGAAGACCCATCGTAACAGCGGTCATTACCTTTTGAAAGTCGCCCGGTGTGTCGGCAACTATTTTATGGATGCGTTCCGCCATTTCCACTTCATAATCCGCAGGTTCGCCTTCGGGAAAATGCTCTCGGAAAGCCTTTTGTGAAATTTCCGCCAAGTCAAATTTCGGACCGTTTTCACCCATAACGACGTTCATGAATTCTTGGAGATTGAAATCAGGAAATTCACCTTCTTCTAAACCCTCCATCTTTTCCTCCATGAACTGCATGGTGGCATCAAGTCGGGCTGCCATCTCTGGTCCCAAGGCATCTTTCATGCGTTCAGGGTCTTTTGAACGTAGTGCTTCTTTGAGTTTGTCCATATCTACGTCTGGCCCAAATGTTTCGGAGAGCTCCGCTTCGAGTTTCTCTACATCTACGTCTGGCCCAAATGCTTGGGAGAATGCATCGGTTTCAGTAAGCGGGTTTGCCCCGTTGTTTTCGGATATCTCGGTTGGTTTGATACTTTCCGCTTCAACGGGTGCTTCAGTTTTGGGGCTTTGTGTCTGTAAAAACGCCACTCCAATCAGAGAAACAAAGCATAAGCCTATGATAATCGGAAACAAACGATTTTTCATGAGAGACCTCCTGTGTTTTCAATGTTATGAAACATCAATAGTTTTCGTTTTCAAGCGAGATGTGGAACATCCCGCGCCGTTCGGTAGCAATATAAAGTTCGTCGTTGTTGATAACGAAGGAGATGACACGATCTGGAACCTCTGGTAGGATTTGTTCCCATCTGCTTCGGTTATTCAATTTGTAGACGCCAGTATCGCCAGCACCGTAAATCGCCGCGTCTGCTACAGCGATTCGGTCTATAATGCCGTGTGCCCCTTCTTTATCAGTAATTGCGCGCCAGTGTTCGCCGTCTGCTGATGTTAGAACGCCTGCGTCTGTTGCGACGTATACCGTTGAATCTGCAATGACAATCTGGTTGAACCGCTCAAAACGGAATGGCAGATTTGGCGTTAAGTCTTTCCATGTGTTCCCACCGTCAGGGGACCGCAAGAGATGTCCATCTCGTTTGCCGACATAGACGGTTTCCTCTGAAACGGCTATTTTGAACCCACTGTTAAACGGGATGTCAAACGGTTGAGTGACATCTCTTAACCCTGTATCCGTCCATTTCGGAGCGCCGCGTGTCCACCGGAAAAGCCGCTGCTGATATTCCACATAAAATGTATCGCCACTGACTGCGAACCCATCAGGATATGGATCACGTTGGTTCTCATCTGTCTGCTGCGCTATATCTATCGAATCATCAGGTTTCTCACGATCCTTAGCGGAGTCGTCCGTTATAGCTTGCTTCGATGCTATCCGCGATTCATTTTCCTGTGTCTCTATAGCGATATCTTCGGGAAAAGCGGGGACACCTTGAATTGGTACCAGCACATTACCACCCGCAGAAAGACGGAGAATACGCCACTTGTCTTTTTCACCTAAATCTGGTGTAATGCCGTAAAGCACACCATTAGAAATTAATAATTTAGGAGCGATTAATAGATTAGGCGGAGCCTCGTCTTCTGCCGGTTTCAGAGTGAGTTCACCAGCATTGAGGGACAGTGTTTGCCAAGAATTTCCACCGTCAATGGATTTGGAGACCCCTGTCATAGTACTCGTGTAGATCGCGTTTTTGAATGCGACTAAGTTGAATATGTGAGTCCCGACTATCCCCTTCATAAATGGAAGCCATGATTTGCCACCATCGGTTGAACGTGTAAGCCCAAAAACGCTTGCTTTGATGAAGGTCCTTTCGTCCACTGTTACAGCAGGAAACACGCTTATCATCACTGAATTCATAAAGGCGTTCATGTCAAATGTATCTCTATCAAAATCGAAGCTGAGGTCTGTCCATGTTTTTCCGGCATCCGTTGAGCGGAAGCTGACCATAAATCCTAACGCTAAGAGTGTCTCATCGGCTACCAAGACTTTAACGCCCGGCGAGATTTTCATCGGAATCGACTCGCTTGTAGGGGTTATGTCAGTCCATGAATCTCCTAAATCGGTGGAGTGAAAAATTTCCCATGAACTTGAAGTGTCGTTTGATGCAAGTTGCGCCATATACGTTGCCCTTAGTTCTGGGTCGGAGAAATTGGGGCCCGTCCCTACATAGAGATTTCTTTCAGAGACAGCCAAAGACAGAATGGCTTTGGTCGTATCCACCGGTAATTTTTCCAATGTGTCTGAATACAAGCGATAGAGACCTCGGTTTGTGCCAATGAACACTGTATTTTCAATAGCAGCGATTGCAAAATTGATTCTGTCTGTATCTTCATTGTCCAATAGAACCCACTGCTTACCAGCATCCGTAGATCGGAAAATCTGTTTGGCAAGCGCAAGGTATAATCCATTGTCCGTTATCACCAATCCGATGACTTCTCCTTTTGGACGCTCACCAAGCGACTGCCAGTTCTCGCCTTTGTCTGTTGACGTGTATACTTCACGACCGGAGACGAGATAAAGCGTCTCATCTCGCTCCGCCATCAGTGTGAGACTCTTAGATGCCACGGAGGTGTTGATCAGTGTCCACGCAGATGCGTTAGGGGACAATCTATAGATGCCAACTGCCGAAGCCGCGTACGTATCTCCTCTGGAGCTGAAAAATAAACCTGATATCATCCCGGCTTCTTGTGGACCGCTTGCTTGGACCCACTGCTGCTGTGTTGATGGGCGCGTCTCCTTTTCTATCTGCGCTGCACCCAGTGTAACAGGTTCCGAAAGTTGTGGACCGGAGGCACTGCTCTTACCCGTGGTCTCAAAACGTCCCGCTTGGTTCCGTAAAGCCGGTTTTGCTCGTGTATCAAGGACGATGGGTGCATCAATGATTTCAACGGTAGTTTCGGATACTGCGTCTATGTTATACGGTTTCTGAAAGCGAGCGAGGTATTGCGAACCGACACCCATTATTAAGAAAATAAATAGTGCAGTTGCCGCGGAAACAGCCACCGGTACGAACGGTTTACTACCAGATGGGGCAACCGGTTTCAGACGCGAAATCTCGCGCATAATGTTCTCCGTCAGATGCGGCGTGATTTGAAAATGCTCCAAAGCCTCTCTGACTATCGGTTCCTCTTGCTTCAAACGTTGCTGTGCCCGGCGGAGCCGACTCTTAATCGTATTCACAGAAACACCCAGAAACGCGCCAATCTCTGCAGCCGACATTTCACTGAAGTAATGCAGCGTGATGACCGTCCGATCGCTCTCTTGGAGAGTTGCAAGCAGTTGTTTCACGACTTCGCGTTTGGCTTCCCCGATTGTCCGCTCGTTCTCTTCAATGACATACTGAGAATACGTCGCTTTTTCTAACTGCGCGCTATCCGTTTCTTCAAGGGGCTGCGTCTGTAAACGCTTTTTACGCATCCACATCTTACAGTTATTCGCCGCTATGACATAAAGCCAACCCGTGAACCGCTGCGGTTGTTTCAACGTCGCGAGTCTCTGATACGCTTTCAAGAACGTATCCTGTGTAATATCCTCGGCGATATGG
>JAPPDN010000669.1 GCA_028824575.1 Candidatus Poribacteria bacterium
ATCCGAGATTCACAAATCGGCAGAGTCCCACAGACCGGCACCTTAAATGGTGAACTTGAAACAGTTATCACGCTCAACGGGATTGACCACGTATGGATTTACAAAGTGAGGTGAGATTTTTATCAAAGTGTGTCTACTTACGCATAGCTACCCACGTTTTCTGAATGATGCAACGGCACCGTTTGTCGAATCCACAGCGGAGACGCTCCAGAAACACGGGGTAGATGTCACCGTGCTTACCCCCGATACGCCAAAGTTCGCACGCACCAAAGCCGACCATACCGTCAACCTACAGACATATCGCTACTTTTTTCCACGGCGTTTTCAGCTGCTCGGCTATTCCAATACGCTTGTCAACGACTGTGAATTGAAAAGATATGTCTATCTGCTTGCACCGTTCATGTTTCTATCTGCGATCTCTCACCTGTTCCGACTGCATCATAAATACCGCTTTGACGTGATTCACGCGCAGTGGCTCCTGCCCAACGGATTTATTGGGGCAGTCCTTTGTAAAGTCTACAAACTGCCTTTAGTCATTACGATGCAAGGTTCCGACATGTTCGTTGCTAAGCAAAATCCATTCTTCAAGTGGTTGGCAGCTTGGACGCTCAAGCAGACAGCAATGGTAACAAGCGTAACGCCTACCTTTTTACCGGAACTTGCAGCGTTGGATGTCCCAGAGGCAAAACGATGTTTGATTCCTAATGGCGTAGATCCAGAGGTGTTTTCATCTGCTTCATCTAAACTGTTAGAAAAACAGAGTTGCAAACTCCGAAAGTATCTCTCAATTCCAGAAGACAATCTTGTCATTTTTGCCTTAGGACGCATTGTTTTAAAAAAAGGTTTTGACGTGTTGATTCAGGTCCTTCCTTTGGTAAAAGAACAATATCCAAGCGTCACTGTTATTATTGGCGGTGACGGCACCGACCTTGGGAGACTGAAAACGCTGACAAAGGAACTCGGCATTTCAGAAAACATCAGATTCCCGGGGACGATTACTCGTGCCGACGTGCCAACTTATTTCTATCTCTGTGATATCTTCACACTCCCGGCAGTCTTTGACCCAAAAGGAAACGTGGATGGTTGTCCGAATGTCATTTTGGAGGCGATGGCGTGTGGGAAATCGGTTGTCTCCTCTAACATCTCCGGCATCCCCGGTGTCGTCAAAAACGGAGAAACAGGAATACTGGTAAAAGAGAAGAACGTAGAAAAACTGACAGCTGCACTCGTTGACTTGCTCACAGACACCGAAAAACGCGAAAAATTTGGACGTGCTGGACGAGAACGAATTCTCAACGAACTCACTTGGGACAAGATCATCGAACAGTTCAAGGATGTTTATCAAAACAGTGTCAACTGCAAAAACTGAAACCTCTCAACTTTCCATAGTCATCCCGGCATACAACGAAGCAGAATCGCTCCCTGTTTTGCTGGCGCAGCTTCAGGATGTGGTGAAAACGCACGCCTACCACCGCGCTGAGGTTATCGTCATCAACGATGGCAGCACAGATGGAACTACAGAAGTTTTGGACGCGTTGTTGGAAACCCAGACTTACCCGTTTTTGTTGCGCGTCATCCATTTCAGACACAATCAGGGGAAAGCAGAAGCATTGATGACGGGATTCGCTGCAACGATAGGAAACATCGTCATTACTATGGATGCAGACCTCCAAGACGACCCCAGCGAGATACCCAAGTTGTTAGAAACACTCAACAACGAAAACTACGATGTCGTCTCGGGATGGAAATACCCACGCAAAGATCCACTTGAGAAGCGGGTATTCTCTTTCTTTTTTAACCGCATCACGGCATTTTTCACTGGCGTGAAACTCCACGACATGAATTGTGGATTCAAGGCTTACCGTGCTGAAGTCGTTAAAGAACTACATCTCTACGGCGACCAACATCGGTATATCCCAATATTAGCGCACCAAGCAGGCTACAAGGTCGGCGAAGTAAAAGTCCGGCACCATCCCCGGCGGTTCGGTGTTTCTAAGTATGGTTTCAAGCGGATTCCGAAAGGTTTTTTTGACCTGTTCACTGTCTTATTCCTGACGAAATATTTAAAACGTCCACTGCACGTTTTCGGGGCGATAGGGTGCATCATTGCTTTTATCGGTTTCGTGATAGGGGTATACCTTGCTTTTTTGTGGGTTATGGAAGATGGTGTCGGCTTCCGTCCGTTGCTGATGTTGTCGGTTTTGATGATAATTCTGGGGATTCAATTCTTTTCTATCGGGTTATTGGGGGAACTCATCATAGGACTCATCTCCCGACTGGAGCGGCGCGTCAATGACAATCAAGAAAAGGATCAAACATGACACGCTCCGGCTTGCTGCGGTGGGGCAGAATTTTAATTGCACTTTCAATTCTCTACTTCCTCATCAAACACCTCTTGGGTTTGCTGACAACCTTGGAAGGAGAAGTCGTCGTATTTAAGCCTTTCTGGTTATTAGCCGCTTTCACATCGCTGCTCCTCTATTTTGTGCTGCTCGGCATACCGTGGCTATTTCTCTACCGGGCGGGGCGCGAAAAGCCGGTCCCTCTTCTATCCGGCTGGACATTTTTTCAACTCTCACAACTCGGACGGTATCTACCCGGAAGAGTTGGGCAGGTTGTGTGGATGTTGTCCTTTTCACGCGGGTTCGGGATAGAGAAGACTTCTGCGGTCCTTGCGACCTGTCTACAACTCGCTTTTCAGTGTAGTTTGGGCTGTCTCTTCGGATGCCTCATTTTATGGCACACAGAGACAGCTCAACTTTTGCAGAATGTACTTGCAAGCCTTGAGATGTCCGTTAAAACGGGTCTGATATGCATCGGCATTGGAACGCTTGGCGGTGGCGTTGTTTTCCTGTATAGAGACCGCATCCAAGAAACGTTCTCGCGTCTGATAGAGCAAGGGGCTGCGATGTTTTCGATGTCAACACTCCTTCTTTCTCTCGGTGTTTATCTTTTGCTGTGGGGACTTTTAGGCACTGCCTTTTTTCTCTTTATCAAGAGTCTTTGCCCTATATCCGTTTCACAACTTCTTGTCGTAACGGGCATCTATGCGGTCGCGTGGAGCATCGGATTTCTCAGTGTTATAACACCGAGCGGTTTGGGGGTTCGGGAAGGGGTCCTAAGCCTGCTGCTGACAACCGTGCTGCCCCCCGCGACAGCAACGCTTGTCGCTTTGCTTGCGCGGTTGTGGACATTGGCTGCTGAACTGCTCTTAGGAGGTGTTGCTTTTGGGATTTACTTCAGGCAGAGACGTGTATAACAAAACCAAAAGAGACATTAAAACGGTTGTTCTCAGGTGTTTGTCAAAGATCAAAGGGCGCAGCACCCGTGGGAAGATACGTCAGGTGGAGGAACCGACGCGCGTTTTTGTTGAGATTGGAACGGGACAACGTGCCGAGTGGACATACCTTATCCGAGATGATTGGCAGGACATCGCGCGCAGCAAAAGCCAAACAGACCGATTGCGGGCACTTCCTGAATCATGGCTCTCTGAGCAAGGCAATTGGCACGGCTATTTAGTGGAGGCGCATCCGCGTAATTTCTCAGCACTCGTTGAAAAAACAGTAGCAGACGAGAAACTCTGTCCCTTTTTACATCGTTTGACGTTCATCAATGCCGCCATTAGCGGCACTTCACAATTGACAACGATGGGTATGGAAACAGGTGTATTCAAGGGGCTTTTTGTCAATCGTTACACCTTGAGAGAGTCGCGTTCATTCCATCCGAGTGCGGTTGATAACACAGTAGATTTTGGTCTATTCACTGTATCCCTTGAAACCTTGCTCTCTGCCATCGGTCATAAACATATCGACCTCTTACGGTTAGATGTTGAAGGTGCAGAAGTCGCAATTTTGGAAGCGTACCCATTCCATATCAAGCCGCATTTCTTGAGTATAGAGTACCACTCGAAAGCAGGTAAAACGCTTGTTAGACACATATTGGAAGAACACGGTTACCAGATGGATGCACAAAACGCTGAGGAACTCCGAGGTTGCTTAAAGAGGAACTCGCCTTAGAATATTTGCGAAGAAGAATCTCTCCAAAGCAGCAGACACCAGTGGTGACATCCAGGGTTAAAACTGAAACCTCTGTGAAAAAGCAGAAAAACTGTAGTCGTTGTGCGGAGAGGCTAAGAGCCCTCCGATTAAGACTATTCTAAATCTGTGAGTGCTGTTAGGTGCCAATTTGGATCTTCTAACGCCTCGTAAACGACACCGCCTTCCACCCTATCAGGCATCGGAAGTCCGAGCAGATAACAGAGCGTTGGTGCGACATCTACGACGCGAACCTGCCGTTCCAACGCAACGCCTTGCCGAACCCCAGCCCCCGAAAGAATAAATGTAGAGTGTTGTCCGCCGATACCGAAACTCACTGAAGGCAACTGCTTACCGTGGGCGCCATCGAATTCGGGACGCAGCGCATAGACCACATCACCGACTAATTCTCCCTGTAAGTTAAACATCTCAGCATCTGCACGCGTGACGGCTAAAGTGAACGGATGCCGTCCGGTTTTCTCATCTTTGTAAGTATGCAATGCTGCGATAAGTTCGCGTTGTGTTGCTTCATAGGCCTCTGGAGCGACGATGCCACCGGGTTCACGTCCGGCTAAGTTGATGAAGATATGCACCAAACCGACGTTGACAGCCCGTGTTTTTGTCCAATCTATCTCACCGTTTGTATCTTTGACAATAAACCCTGTCTCTTCCAAGACCGATTCAATATCCACGGCACGGAATTGGTTCGGGGTCCCACCGTGGTCGGCACAGACGAGGACAACTGTATCGTCATCGGCACATTCCACGACACGTCCAATCATCCGATCAACGGATTCATAAGTGCGCCGTAACCCCTCACGGCACCGATGGATTGTTTCCGGTGGTGCGCCGCTAATTTCATCCGCTTGACTGAGGAAGAAATGACTGGCGTAGTCCGGCGCGTGGCTCTCCACCATCAGGACATCCCAATCGTTGTTTGCTGCGAGATGCGTCGCGACATCCGCAAGACGTTGGTGGTGGTAATCCAAGACTTCAAAATAGGTGTCGTCGTCCATTTGGCCGAGTGCGTCGCGAGCCGGGTTTTGCAGGAACGAACCGATTTCCGTATCAATCGTTTTGGCAACTGTATCGGGGACGGTATATCCGACTCTCGGCCAGATTTGAGGCACAAAGAGTTCAAAAGCATCAGCCGTCGATGTGAGCGTCACAAGTTTCATTCGGACGTAACCCTCTGCCTTGTTACCGTCAATTTCAAAACTATCTAACCACCAGTCGCTCCATTCGCCGACACCGAGATCGGCAACAGCATCGTCGCCGGAACGACTTCGGCAGACCCGCACCCGATCGTAGCCGTCATTACCAGAAGCATAAATCAGCCCATAAAACGGTTTTGGAACACGCCCAACTTTTTGATGAGAAGTGTCGGATGTCTCGCCTTGGGAATAGACCGATGGCATCACATCTTCTCTACCGCGTGCTAAAGGTTGGATAGTGAGTTCAACGACTTGCACCGGTTCAGTGGAATCGGGTAAGGCACTCCATTCTTCATTATCAACGGGTTCAATAGTAACAGGATCAATATGTCGAACTTTCTGTAATGCACTCGGATCGAGTGTCTCTGGGTCGCGCTGTCCGCCAATAGGACGCGGTGCCCATTTTCCTGCCACAAAGAGATGATACCCTGCAATCTGATGATGGTTGGAGACCCCAGGGCCTGTTCCTTCCACTTGGATACCAGTTTTAACAGTGGGGGGCCAAGACATTTCCCATTTCACTAAAATCGGTTTTCCGCCCGCACGTTCTACGAGATTCCATAAGTATTCGGATTGGCACAACCCAGTGTTGATACCCCACACTGTTTTGTCAAGTTGTTCCCCGACAGCCCGGATATTAAAGTCCATCACCTGATGTGTCCCGGGCCATGAACCCGTCGAGAGTGCTGTCCATCCGGGGGGTGTCAATGTCGGGAATACGCCGATCATCGGGCGGTAAACTCCTGTCTGGAGCAGCTTCGCCATATTTGGGGTATGTCCCCAGTCAATCATGTTCTTGACCAGTTCCATGCTCGCGCCATCCATCCCGACGATGATTGCCCGTTTTGCGGGGGCACGTTGTGTGCGCTTAGTTTGCATAAAGTCTCCTCTTTGTATTGGCTATCAGCCATTGAAACGGTCAACTTTCAATATGAGGGTTCCGGGGCCATTAGATTTTTCTTCCACTGACGGCTGATCGCTGATTGCTGACTGCTCTTTTTATGGAACACGTTGGATGTAGATGTCTTCATCTGAACCGCGGGCATCACCCCAGACGACAATTGCAGCATTAAGACTTGCAGCGATGGCTTTCGGCGTAATTTGTGCTTTCGGTGCACTACAGACAGGAATACCGTTAATTTCCCACAGAGGCTTCCCATCAGCATCAAGACGTTGTGCATAGATCGCATCCTCGGTTGAATCCCCGAAATCTTCTCGATAATCGAGCCAATAGACGATGGCACCTGTTTCATCTGTAGCAACGAGTTGAGGGAGACGCTGAACGCCTGCCTCCGTACAAACAGGGGTGCCATCCTTTTGGAACTGTGAATTTTCGTCGTGCCACAACGCATTACCGTTTGTGTTAATACGTTGTGCATAGATATCCGCGAAAACGTCTCGCTCATCCCACCACGCCACGATAAAACCACCGCTGCCATCGGGGATACAGTCAGGTTGTTGCTGATTGACCCGCAGTTCGCAG
>JAPPDN010000466.1 GCA_028824575.1 Candidatus Poribacteria bacterium
AATACCGATTTACCAATACGCTCTGTCCCTTCATGCCAAAAGGGGGTTAAAAAATGCCAAAATTTATTGAGATGACTTCAGCACCTTGGACAAAAGCCAACTTCAAGGTGCCACCTGAAGGCGACGCGCAATCGCTCAGAACTACCAGATCTACGAGCACACAGAATCCTGGCAGCATCACGGTTAATGTTCATGGTATCATGTTTACTGGCACTCGCGGCGATTACAATCCGCTATTTGACCGGGCACTTAGCTCGAAAATCGAACCCCCGCAGTGGCAGAAAGATCCTGAAAAAAGGGACCCCATCTCTTATGTCCGAGAAACGCACGCGACCGTCAAGTTAGACATCTCTGGATCGTCCGATCTGGAAGGAAGAACGATTTCGGTGCGAGTCACCCCCTCCGGGACACTCAAGAAAAAGACCTTGACGGAGCAAGGACAAGAGCAAGTCGTCGCCTACGACCCCCCAGAAACCATCACTTTTACGCCCGAAGACCGGACGATACAGGTGACCAACTGGGGCAAGCCTGATTACGAGAAACTGATCTTTTCTTCCAGTGCCCTACCCGATGAAATACGACTGGATGAATTAAACATTACTTGGTGTTTTGAATACCGATACCCTACAGATGGAGCCAACCAGTGGCGTGATGCCGGCACACAAACCACTAAACATGAAACTTATATTACCTATGCTCGGCCACATTACGGGTTCGCACCGATTTACCGCCCATGAAAAGAAGTCTTACGGAAGGCGTGTTCCTACGCACATGGCACAAACTCTACAGTCTCCGCATCTTCAATGGTGACGACTAAGATTTACGAATCGCTTCAGTTTAATTATAAGGTAGCAACTTCTCACAGGCAGCTTGATAGAAATTGGATTATACGCTTTCAATTATGGAAGATGCTCAATGATGACTGGGTAGATTGTACGGACGGTTCTAACTACTATACCGTAATGATGCGGTGGCTTGGGATCAATGCCAATAGAATAAGAATCGGACTGAAAGTAAAAAAGACAGACAGATTTGGATTTGAATTTAACGATCTGCGCCCGATTTCCAAGACTCCTATCACTGACGACAACGATACAAGTTGGGTGGATGGCGGCTGGAATTTCCATCAAGTCGGCATTCTCGGTGGTGGGATATATGATCCAGTTATCAAGGTCAATAAAACAACTGTATACGATCCAGAGACCATGACCTATAAAACAGATGGGACAGTGCCAACCAATATGTCTCAGGAAGATTACAAGCGCGCCATTTTTGACACTGGAAATTTCTCCTGGAGCTCACAAAGTTTGATAACCTGGGTCGAATAAAAAGAGGTTTTGTTTATGATGTTTCGATACCGTTTCATCGCTTTTATTTTTTTTCTCGTGATAATGCCTACCCTTGGGTGTAGTACTATCTTCTATAAAGGATAGCACATGTTAGTCAGAAAACTCGATACCATTATGCTTACGGCGAACGATTTACCCACTATGGAATTGGATACTCCGATGAGTGGTCGCAGTGCGGGTGTGAGAAAGGAACCGCCTACTGTAGACGGATTTTATCAAACATGGGATGGCACGCAACCCGAAAAACATATTATGTATATTAGATACTGGTTATTTCGGACTGTCGCCGATACCCAAAACGCTGCCGACGAGTGGCGATCCTTCATTGCCGCCGCTGCGATACAGATCAATGGACAGAGAGTATCTGCCTATCAACCCGAACCCAATGCCGAGGATGTCATCGGCGATGCCACATGGCGCATCGCAAATGACGCATCCATCTGGTTCATGAAAAACAACGTCTTGGTTCTCATCACAGCCAATCAACTCCCATTGACGAGATCCGTCGCCCGAAAGATTGAAACCAAAATCAACGCAGCACTCAGTCAGCCATAAAAATACCGATGCTCTGTAAGGGGCACGCCTTGTGCGAACCCTGCTCCGATAAGCATTATCGATTTCCTAACAATGCTACATTAAACCAAAATTAAGGAAGGATTCAACGAACATGAAAACAAAGATTCTCTGGGATCTCTGGATGATTCAATGGTTAGTTGAAATGTCCGAACCCAAACCATTTAAACACTACGGATATTTCCCGATCGACGGAGAACCTTTCCATCCGTCCTGGACGAACCTCATCAAGACGATGGATGCCGTCATTACCTATTCCAAATACGGACAGCAACTCGTCGAAAACGCAACGCCAAGCGTCAACGTAGATATGATCTATCACGGCGTTGACACAGAAACTGCACTGCTGGAAACAGCCATGTGGAAAGCAAGGGGAAATGACGCACGCCTGAGGCAGAGGCGAACTCGTAAGAGCGTCCAAAATTGGCACGTTCGATAAATGATGGACATGGAGAAACGAAAGTTCAATGTTTCTAAGCCTCGTAAAATAAGACATAGAACGCCTTGAAAAACTATGGTATTCATATCGAAAACTATGTGCGGTGAAAGTCGCACGCATAGGAAGTTATAGTAAAGCACGAAAATAAATTGACACACCACGATAGCAACCCACATTGCCTGATCGTAAGGGCTGGGTAACCCAGCCCCTACGATTAATCGCGCGTCCAAATAATTATGGGGTTTACTATAAAGTGTAAAATCTGACTGTTAGAGGCATAAGTAAAGGAACAACAGCATGGAACCACGATTTACGCGCGGCGAGTATTGGCTACTTGAAAACGTCGTCGAGGATGAATTTGCAATCGGTGCGCTCTTTAGGACCGAATCTGAATTCTTTAATATAAAAGGACATGGGTTAACACGCGCCTCGCTCGGTGAGACCCTCTATCGACTTCTCTCTTCGGGACTGATTTATGCCGAAAATGAGGTTGACGGCTTTATTTCAACCTCCGAGGAAATCGAACGTGCCTTGAATGAACCCAAATCCAGAGGTTATGCACCCTTTGATGACCAAAAACCTACGTCTTATGGGTTGACGGAGGAAGGCGGCGCGCAATGGGAAGCCTTCGCTGCCCCCGACTGGCGAGTATACATAAAAGACGGTTTTCACTGGCCAAAGGGCAGTAAATATGGAATGTGGGAAGTCATTTGTGCGGATAAACAGCAGCTCCGATCGTACTATAGATCCTTCTGTTTTTATCGTCAAGTAGAGGTGTCTCTGGAGTCCATGGAGTGGGATTATATTGCACCTTGGCAAGCGACATATTGGAAACAACTCGAGGAGGCATATAGACTCCGATTTCACTATCAAGACAAGCGCAATGACGAGGATCCTAAACCGTTTCCGCCTCCGCCTCTGGAAGACTTCCATGAAATTTTGCGTGTTTGGCGATAGAAAAATAAGTAAAGGAAGAACAGTATGGAACCACGATTTACACGCGGCGAGTATTGGCTACTTGAAAACGTTGTTGAGGACGAATTCGCAATCGGTGCACTCATTGATAGCGAACTTGAGTTACACCTAAATAAAAAATGGCACGGGTTAACACGCGCCTCACTTGTTGAGACCCTCCATCGCCTGCTCGCTTCGGGGCTGATTTATGCCAAAAGTGAGGCGACTGGGTTTATTTCAACGCACGAACAAATCAAACGCGCCTTGGATGAAATGAAATCCAGGGACATTGATGCCGTAGGTAAGGAAAAACTTACGTTTTATGGGCTGACAGAGGAAGGTGGTGTTCAATGGGAGGCATTCGCCGCCCCAGACTGGCACCGTTATATAAAAGAAGGGTTTCAAGTGATAGATGGCAGTGAATATGGAATATGGGAAGTGATGTGTGCGGATAAAGGTCAGCTCGAAAGCTACTTTAAATCTATGTATTTTCATTACCCAATAGAGATGTCTTTAGCGTCGGTTGCGTGGGATTATATTTCGCCGTGGCAGGCGACGTACTGGAAACAACTTGAGGGGGCATATAGACTCCGATTTCAGGCTCGAGACGAGCGCGAGGAGAAGGATGCTGAACCGTCGCCGCCGCCGAGTATGGAACACTTTCATAGTGCTTGGTGTGTTTGGCGATAGAAAATCCGAAACTTATTTTTTATGTTTTTCGGAAGTGATGTCACTCACTGTGGTTTCCCTTAAAAAAATGAATCATCACAGGACTTACGCAAATTGAATGGGGAAACGGTATATTTTGCTGATTTAACCCCCTAAATCCCCCTTATCAGGGGACTGTAAGAAAAACGGTATATTTTGCTGATTTAACCCCCTAAATCCCCCTTATCAGGGGGACTTTAAGAAAAAATGCGTGAGTCCTACTGGAGAGAAAAAATATGAAAAAATATCTTCAAACCACACTTTTTGGGCTTTCTATTTTGCTGGTCCTCAGTTATTTTGTGGTGAATGCGGATACCGCTAAAACCACGACTTCTGGAGTCAAGTATCAATGGTATCCTAAGGATCGAAAATATCACGATTTTTTTTCCACCGACGCACCGGAAGGACACTTTTACAGTACCCTGCTCAAAGCCACAGCGAATATTGATGACACGCCCGAAAAAGAGACCGTTGTTTTGATGCTGGTTGATGTTGGTGTAAAAAATTACGCATACGCTGGCAACTGGTCACAAGCGTTTCTCCTGATTGCTGAGAACGCGGCAGCCGGTCCAAAGAAAAAAGCTTTTTTCAAACTTTTCGATTCGGGTGCGCTTGCGCTTGATGTGCCAGCGAAAGCGATTGAACTTCGGAGTCCACCATTCGTCTTCATCGAACCGCCAAAAGATGCTCTTAAATCTCGCAACATCGTCTGTAAACTCGTGGATTTGACAGGCGATGGCATTTTAGATATTTGGGTTAAATTTGGTTACGCTGTGGCTGTGATTTCTTTTCAGGATGGTGAGTTCAAGGAAATCCTCAGTAGTTACACGGTTCCCGGGCTCCTGCCTGATGCTGAGTACGTTGACCTTGATAGTGATGGGAGTTATGAAATAAAGGTTCCCTATAGTATACCTATCAATGATGTTCCTGGCGCGCCTTATCTGCCGTGGATGAGCCTCTACGAGTGGAATGGAACGGCTTATATTTTGAATAATCGAAGATTCTATGCCGAAGATGGCGATTTCCTCGTTCGTTTATTGAGCGAGTATAATTATCAGATACTTCGACACGGCAGCATTATCACGCTGTGCGAAACATACAATTTCTACATAGGATTGGTATGCTACTATTATGGCAATGTGGGAATGGCGCGAGGGTATCTACAGTCGGTTATCGAACGTGGGAAGACGGATGATTTCATTCAAACCGCTGAATCTTTCTTGAAAAAGTTGCCACACCGGCGAAGATGAGAACCGATCCATTCGGAGCACCATCGCCGCTTTTATTTGGAGACAAAATATGAACCAACACCTTCAAACCACACTTTTAGGGCTTTCTATCTCGCTCCTGCTATTGGGGTCAGTGGTGAGTGCTGACACCCAAACACCCCAAAATGCTGATATCGAATATAAAGGGTATCTTGATGCTCCAATTGACCCTGAGGGACAGAAGTATCACCGTTTTTTGCAGTTCCCTGCCCCGCAAGGTGCCTCTTACAATACTCGCATGAAAGCCACAGCAAATGTTGATAACACACCCGAAAAAGAGACGATTGTTCTGATGGTGGCTGAGGCAGGAGAGGAATGGCGCGACTGGTGCCAAGCGTTTCTCCTCATTGTTGGGGCTGAAACCGAGGGAGCCGTGCCGAAGAAAAAAGAACTTTTCAAACTTTTTGGTACGGGTTCTTATGATTTTGATGTTCCAGGGAAAACCGTTGGCGTTTATAGGGCACCCTTTTTCTCTCAGAATATGCAGAGAGGTGAGTCTTGGGGTTTCAAGGGTGTCTCCTTTGAACTCATAGATTTGACGGGCGATGGTGTTTTAGACATCTGGGTGGAACATGCCTACGGTGTGGCTGTGATTTCTTTCCAGAACGGTGAGTTCAAGAAAGTCTGCAGCGGTTATAGTTCTACCCGCAGTGAGAACCCTGTAGAGTACGTTGACTGGGATAATGATGGCATCTATGAAATCAAAATCCCTGATTGCATATCTATGGATGGTGCGCCTGGCGCGGCATACCTGCAATGGATGAGTTTCTTCGAGTGGGATGGCACCACATACATCTTGAATAACGAAAGATTCTATACTGAGAATCACGATTTCTTCATTGGGTTATTGGAGGCGTATAATTTTTGGCAGCGTTATGCAATACAAGAGGTATACCATTTCTACATCGGGTTGGTACACTACTATCGCAGCAACGCAGTAATGGCGCGAGCGTATCTACAGTGGGTCATCGAACATGCCGAGGATGAAAATTACATTCAAGCCGCGGAATCCATTTTGAAAAAACTGCCACCCCGCTGAAAACAGATACACCGAATCGGAGACAAAATATCCTGTCTGCGTAGGTGCTATTTAATTTTTTTTCATATTATGCACGTTTTTGGGAATAAAATGTGTCTTTAAGAAATATCATTAGCGGACCGCGAATAAGTAAGTTTCGGAAAAACTGAAAGGCGTGTCCTATCCAAGAAGTAACGGATAGGCAAGAAACCTAAATCTAACGTGAGTTTGATAAAAGATTTTGAATCTTGTAGGTTGGGTTGAACGGAGATCTACTAAAAATTGCATAGCGCAGATGACTTTTGAGTTCATCAAGAAACCTGAAATCACCAAAAACCGAGTGAAACCCAACGTATTCTCACATCCACAGCGTTTCGGGTGTTGGGTTTCGCTATTTGTATCTACAAAAACGGGTCG
>JAPPDN010000266.1 GCA_028824575.1 Candidatus Poribacteria bacterium
GGGAAGGATTCAGTCTTGGGTTGCCAGAACGTCATAAACTGCCCAGGCGCGGCTTCCCGCAACGCTGCCTCTGCGGGGGCATATTCTTCTTTTGCTAAACCGTAATTGTTTCTCACCGCATCCCAGACCATAGCACCGTTTGTACGGCACCCAAACATGAAGGGACGGTTGATGCCGTCATACATAGCGTTGGCGAATCCCTCTGGGTCAAGTGTGTCTCCATCGGTTGATACCATGTTGACGAAACTGGTGCCGAGACTGAGCAAATCTCCAGCAACAGGTACTTTCGCCTGCGGATTATCACCGGAGCCCGCGATGACAGCGCAGCGACCCTCAAAGCCGTATTTCTCTATGTAATACGCCGCGAGATTACCGACGACGGAATCTGGTCGCACGAGCGTCGGCAATTTCGATTGAAATTCTTCCACGTCTCCCGGTAATCCGTGCGCGGTTGCTGTCAGCAATGCAGGGTCCCACGTCTTTGAACGGTAGTTCATGAGCGACATGCCGCAGGCGTTCCCGTAGTCGATAGGGACGGTTGCGTTGCCGGTTAGCACCGCTGGGATAAAACTGCTAATCAATTGGATTTTTGCTGTCGCGGCGTAGTGTTCTGGGAACTGTTCCCCGACGCGCCGCATGACAGTCCCCGTGAACCGCAGCGGCGCATCGGACCCTGAAAGGTTAATCATCTCCGCTTTCCCACCGACACCGTTTCGGACGGCATCGGTTTGCGCGACGGTATTCGCGGTCATCCAAATTGGGGCGTTCGGATATGCGAACGCGTCCTTGAGTAAGGTTTGCAAGTCGCGTTCATCTTCTTTGAAATTTTGGAAACTCGCCAGCTGCGCCAAAAGCGCGTCAGCGTCACCGTTCAGATAGACGTGTCCGTGTTGTTGTCCGGACGTGTTGATGAGGAGAATAGATTCAAGTGGCACGCCTGCCTCGCGCATGTCGGAAAACATCGTATCAAGCGAAGCGAGGTACATCAACGGTGGTTGTTCGGCTTCACCTTCTTCTCTCGGTGGTAAGATATAGTCCTCTCCGATACCGAATTGGTTAAGTCGTGCGTCGGCGCGGTAATCGAGCGAGTGCTCAAAGCATTTCTCCGCTGTGTCTATATCAATAACGACAGCAGATAGACTCTGCGTGCTTGAATCCAAACCAAGGGCAAGGCGTGGATGTTTGCGATCAGTCACTGAAATAATTTCCTTTTCCTTTGTTATATTGAAGTCTATGACTCTATACCAACTATCCGGCTCAATTCTCTCTTTAACCTATTATTCGTTGCCGTTCATGCCTAAGGTGCGAGCGAACGCCTCGAATGTTTCTGCACGTAAAGCCTCCTGATGCAACTCTTGAAGACGTTGCAAATCTTGAATGCTTTCTAATGCGGGTCTAAGAGCCTGAACAGCACGGCCATCAAACTTAAACTCAAGAACCTCAAAGAGAGACTTAGTAGCGTTTTGTCGCGCGCCCTGTTCGGCACCTTGTTGTAACCCGCGTTCGTAGTGTTCTTTTCCTGCTGTCTCTAAGAAATGTTGATAGACTGAAGATTCTTGCATGACTGCCTCCGATAAAAAGCTACCAATTGCTTGATGCGGATGAATTAAACCGCCACTTCAGGGGGCAAGGTCTCCTTAATCTATTACTCGTTGTTGTTTAGGTCTAAAGTGCGGATGAATGCCTCAAGACTTTGTGCTTGTAGTGCTGCATCAAGTAACTGTTGAAGTAGCTGCACATCATAAATAGTTTCTAATACAGGTTTTAAGGCTTGCACTGCCCCGACATCAAACTTAAACTCAAGAACCCTGAAGAGGGATTGAATCGCTGTTTGTCGCGCCCCGCGTTGATAATACTCTTCTCCGGCTGTCTCTACGAGATGTTTGTAAACTGAAGACTCTTGCATGATTGCCTCCGATAAAAAGCCTTAGCGAATCAGTTCCCCGGATAAGAGCGATTCTCCAATTCAGCGATGAATTTTTCGGAAGCGATCGCTGCCGCTGCACCCGCACCGGCAGCGGTAATCGCTTGGCGGAATACGTGGTCGTGAACATCACCCGCCGCATAAACACCGTTTATGTTTGTGCGCTGCATCTCGTCAACGATGATATATCCCTGATCGTCTGTATGTATGACATCCGTAAAGAGTGCTGTGTTCGGAATATGTCCAATAAAGATAAATACACCGTCAATCGGAAAAAGTTGCGTTTCACCGGTCTTGACGTTTTTGAGGGTCGCACCCGTCACTTTGTCGGCGTCGCCGTTTATCTCTTCGACAACGGTATCCCAGATAAACTTGATTTTATCATTTTTGACGGCGCGTTCCTGCATAATCTGGCTTGCGCGAAGTTGATCGCGTCGATGGACGATGTAAACCTCGGAGGCGTATTTGGTTAAGAAGATGCCTTCCTCCAATGCTGCATCGCCACCGCCAACGACGATAAGCCGTTGATCTTGGAAGAAAAACCCGTCACAAGTGGCACAGTAAGAGACCCCGCGTCCGCCATATCCCTCTTCACCGGGGATGTCGAGTGTACGCGGTGAAGCACCGGTGCATATAATCACAGACTTCGCACGGTATTCTTTCTCGTAGGTCGTAACAGCAAACGGATGTTGCGAGAAGTCAACCGCTGTTACGGTATCGAATTTGACTTCGGTACCGAACCGTTCTGCCTGTTCTTGCATACCCTGTATAAAGACCCCTGCCTCGTTACCGAAGAAGCCGGGATAGTTCTCCAAGTCAAGCGTCAAAGAGAGTTGTCCGCCGAGTGCATCTCCTGTAATAAGAACAGGTTCAAGCATTGCACGAGATGTATAGACCCCTGCGGCGAAACCGGCAGTCCCGCCGCCAATAATCACGATATTTCGATCTTCTATGTTGTTTGTATTGGTTTCCATAATTTTAAATTTTGCGCCAAGCGTTAACTTACGGCATATAGTTTTCGTAGGTTGGGTTGAGCAGTAAAGACCCTCTATTTGTGCAGGAAGTTGTGCCTTTTCATGAATCGTTGATATAGATAGATGTCGCGAAACCCAACAAACCCATGTGTTGGAAGTAAAAAGCGTTGGGTTTTACTCGCTCTTTAGAACGGCAGCGAAATGCCAACGCGTTCCGCAACTGTTTTCAACTGTGTCTGATGTCCTTCACCAATCGGGATGCCGATTTCAGCCCATTCCTGTTCACGTTCCCATTCTAAGCCGCCGGGCAGATCTGATCGGTCATACCCCGGTGCCGGTTGCATCTGTCGCGCGTCGTGAATGTGTTGGTCGATCTCCGCTTTATACTCGTCAATCGGTCGGAATCGGGAAATGTCAATCGCTGCAATGAAAGCCCCTTGATTGGCGCCTTCCCAGATTGTTGGCGGATCTGGCGGCTTATCGAATAGCCAGATGCCTGCCATAAACCCACCGAGCGCATGGCTCACGTGACTCAAACCCAACATCTTGAAGAACGCAGCAGGACTCTGTTCAAACGCCTGTTCCAACGGCAGTTTGGCATCAATGCCGGTTGCCATATCGACGACTATGGGTGGCTGGTTGCCTGCTGGAATCGCAAAACTCATCGGCGAAGCACCCGTTGCGGTGGCAACCGTACTCCCGGGACCGTGTCGAAAACGGTGGCAAGAGACCGCAAACCCGGCGCAGTCCACTTCAAGCGCGAGCCGTGTATATTTGCCTGCACTCCCGAAGTGGAAGTGGTTCCGGCTCGTTGCGGCACCGAGTCCCATCTCTTTGGCTTTTTTGACCGCTGCTTGTGCGGCATGATACGCGGCAAAATGCCCCATGCCGCCATCGCCGTCGTAGACTGCTGTCGTCGGGGATTCATCGATGCAGCGGACGTTTGGACGTGGATTTACTTTGCCGTCAAGCATCATCCCGACGTATCCCGGTGTTTGTTGTGTGCCGTGACTGAACACACCGCGCAAATCGGTGAGAACGAGTAGGCGCGCTATATGCGCAGCGTCCGCCTCCGAGGTGCCTGCTTTCTGGAAGGCTTCACTGATGAACCCTCGCATTACATCTGGCATCACGCGGATAAATTCTTTCGGTACTACATTCATTTTTTTAACTTTCCTTGCGGTTAACTAACGAAGGTTTGAACTATTGAAGTGCCTTTCTTAAATCCGCTCTCCACTTCGTTACGAGCTACGGTTTTTTGGTCTTATATTTTTAATTTTCCTTGCGGAGAAACGCCGTAGATTTGAACCATTGATGTGCCTTCCATAAATCCGCTCTCCACTTCGTTACGAGCTACAGTTTTTGTTTCTGTAACCAAAGATGGTAGCCTTCATTCTCACTGCGAAGCAAGCGTAGGCGGATATGAGAGAAAACCGCCAACAAACCAATCACTGTATCTAACGCCTTGCGAATAATTAAAAGGTCAAACGTGGAATGCCATCAACAATCCGATAGGACTGTTCGCACATTTTGCAGTGGAGACTGTGTGCTTCCCACGTAATCTCACCTTTACACTGCGGACAGACGAGAATTTCTTGCAATGTTTTCGTCTGACGACTTTTACCGCTTGCGAAAAGCGATTTTGCACGGGAAACGATGCCCCGCGGCACTGCGCTTTTAAGAAGCAGTAACCACTCATTATGTCTCGGAATATTATTGTCTAATGCGGCAAGCCTGTCAAGCGTATCGGGGCATTCTAAATCCAGTGCTGACTCATGGTCGAGAAGTATTTTATAGTCTATTTCATTTTCCCATTCGTATTGGACCAAGAAGAGGTTATGATGCGTAATATGGAACCGCTTCCAATGCTTATCTGTTACCGCCAACCTGTGAAAAAGTTGCCCGAATTGGGATTTTTTTTCATTCTTCCGTAGCATCAAACAGCCATCGATCAAGTTGACGACCCAGTTGTGGTAGTGCCATCCGTAGATTCGCTCCCCTATTTCAGACGGCGTTTCAATGTAGCCACGGCATGCAACGCGCTCCAATTCAGCGATGAGTTGTGCCGGGTCCTCAACGTGTTCCAATACGTGTGAGCAGATAACATAGTCGAACGTCCGATCTGCGAAAGGCAGGAACTGCCCATCTGCTTCCACCATGGGGCGGTCGGTAACGATTGCTCCACCGCGCTGTTCGTCATCGCCTATGAATTTATCGCACAAGACATCCGAGCGTGCTTTCGGATTGTGACCGCTCCCTATCTCTAAGACAAAATCGTTCGGTCGAATGTTCATTTTTCGACGACCATAGTGATATAAGGACTCAGGTACGGAAACGTACCAGCGATGATTCTGCCCTTTACACCAAATCCGACGGCTTTCTTGATGATCGTGCACCCGTGTGATCGGAAAAATTGGGCGAGATCAATCGGACTGGCGTAGTATGCGCTGTCTGAATCGCCACCGATGGCATCCGCCTGTAAATCGGGTTCACGGTAAATAAAATGTGGTGTTTTCGTCAAGAACCGTTTTTGGACATAAAGTCTACAGTTTCGCGTGAATTGCTGCAGTGCCTGCCGTTTGGTTTCACCCCAGACAGGTCTACCGGGTTTGCCGGACATGAGATTGAGCCAGTCAAGCAGTGGGATTAAGGGTGAACAGAGGTTCGGTCCTGAGATCACAATGCGTCCGCCCTTGCGTACGACCCGCGTCATTTCGGTCAAGGCTGTTTCCACGTCAGGTAGATGTTCGACCAATTCGTTTGAACAGATAACATTGAAGGATTCACTTTCAAAAGGGAGTTCCATCACGTCACAGACTTGGTATCGGAGCCGCGGATTTTCCCAGTCTTGTGCTTCTTCAAGAAAGAGCGAAGAAATATCGGTGCCGACAACATCGAACTCTGCCTGATTCAGCAGCCGCGCGGAGATACCGTTCCCACACCCGAGGTCGAGTATCTTGGAACGCGGGGGTGCGTAACGGATTACCAATTCTACGTAGTGTCGGAGGTAGGCTTCATCGTGTGCAGCCAAGAGATTCTTATAGGTTTCCGATGTTTCGTAAAATTCGCGCATCCGTTGACGGATTGGCGATGATGTTTCGGGCATCGACGTTTCCATTATATCGTCCAGTTTTGAAGGATATTATACACGTTTGGCGGCGCGGTTATGAGCGGAGCGTATTCCACGGTGCTTCGTCAAAAACATCAATGAGTTGGTATCCCTCTGCGCCTTTGGAAGGGCTCAAGGTCACAAACAACTTCGCTGATTGATCGGAGACGTTAAAGGAGGCGTGAACCATATCGGCTGGGATAAAGACGGAGTCGCCTGCATTGAGTGTCTGTTTCTTATCTTCGAGCCACTGTTCAACGCTGCCCTCTATAACGTAGATAACCTCTTCTTGGTCGGGATGTTTATGGAAGTCGTGTCCATAACCCGGGGAGAGGCTCACTTCCATGGCGACGATGTCTTTCGCGCCAGTACTTTCTGGTCGGCTGAGCCAACCGATTGTGCCCCAGTCAAGTTCGTCTCGTTCTACGTTTGCTGATGCAATAAATTTTCCGTTCACGGTGCTATAAATCCTCCTATTTATTCGCGATGTAGGCGCGCCGTTAAGCGCGCCTACAAAAGAAATTAGTGCTGTTACCTATCGAATTTTAGGGTTGCCCAGGTTGTCGACAACTTCCCAAGCGGTTCGACAGGTGTTGACGCTGTATTCATTTCTGCTTGGATTTCTTCCTCATTGAGGGCACGGTTCCAGATGCGGACCTCATCAATAAGTCCGAGGAATTCACGGTTGTTTTCC
>JAPPDN010000767.1 GCA_028824575.1 Candidatus Poribacteria bacterium
CTTTATGCCCTGATGTAGTGCCGTGTCATAGTTTGTAAAAACGACATCCCCGTTTTTTTTGATTTCTATATCCCAGATAGCATCAAAACGGAGTTTTGTCAAGTTTCGTGCCCCTTCCCGAAGCCTCCGTCTATCTATTATGTATGCGTCAAAAACGAAAAAAGGGTCTAGGGTTTCCGCAACAAAAACGATAAAGTTGCCATCGGGTTGGACTGCCAGATCATAGATGTTTTGTGGGTGTGTATAGATTTTTCGTGCGTGGCGTGTGTTCTGCACGTTGGTGATCCACATTTCCGATTTTTCGTCATCGGGATAAGGGACAAAGATCGCTTCTGCGTTGAACTCAGTCTGCGTTGTTGTCAGGGGCAGGAGGCACCCGAGGCAGCAGATCAGGCATAAGGGACGAAGATATTTCATGGGAGCTCCGGTGGTTCTGTGTCTATTTTTTCGGGCATTTCCATTTCCATTGGAAACTCGCCGAGTTCAATGAATGTCGGGGTTTCGCCCAGTGATAAGCGGGCCGTTTTCCAAAGTTGTAATGGGTTCTGATTTCTGTGAGGTTAATGTCCAAAGCCCACTATGGTGAGGGCTTTGAGCTATTACGTTTTTTCCATTCTGTGTAGAACTCGTTCAAATCTATATGCGGCGGGAGGGGCTTTGTGCGCTGAAGCTCTTCCCACTCGCGTGTGAATTGTTCCCGCTCCGCTACCAATTCCCGCTTCGCTATCGCCAGACTTTCTCGGTTTTTCTTGAGGTCCTGCGCCGTCTGTTCTATTTCCTCAGGAGACTTAACGGTGCCGTACTCCGCGACGTGCCTAAAAAAAAGATCGACCTCCTCGGCAGGCTGCGTTTTCAAAGCCTCTTTCCGCGCAGCCTCGAGTTCTTCGGGGGACATAAGCGCAAAAGCCGCTAAGAGATTTTCGCGGTGTCTCTTTGAATCCGCGAGAACGGCATCTCCATGGGCTAATTCTTTTTTCGCCAATGCGATGTCCTTTTCTTTTAGTGCCCTTCTCCGCTGGTCCCATTCGTCATACCGCTTCGCACGCGCCAGAGACGCAGCGGTATATTCTTTATGGATTTCCTTGGCGACATCCAGCGGCAGCCCTTTGAAAGGCCCTGTGTGCACAATTTCCACCGTGTCGTCGGATGTGGAAACATCGCTGTCATCGGGCGCGTGCACAGCGGGGGTCTGGGTCTCCGTCTCAGAGGTGCCCTTTAGCGACGCAGAGGTAGATCGGGGAGTACCGTCTTGTTTGGTTTCCCCCACTTTTAGGCGATGAATTTCGGCGTGTGCATCTGCCAAGTCTTGCGACATCCTTGCCACTAAAGCCTTCTCTCTGGCGAGGTCTTGTTTCCTCTCTAAGTAGAAAAACGCGCTGAACGACACCACAGTCGTAAGTAGAAGAATCAAGAGAAACTGGACGAGATTTATACGGGGCTCCGTGAAAAAACTAAAACGACGACTCATGAGTCTATCTCCTATAGGGTGTTATCCGCTTGTGTCTCGACTCTATCCGCGTCCGGACAGACGGGTTTTTGACACGGCGGTTGTTGTTATTCAACTGATGGGAGTTTTGCCGAAACGCAACAAAGAAAAGGAAGGTCCGGCAATCCGTCCCTGTTAGGTGCTAACCTTTTTGCGGCGTAAACGCCCAGATGCGATCTGCATCGGCGTAGCTTGCAAACCAAAACTTGCTATTGTAAAGAACGATTTTAGACAATTATAGTTGACATGCAGGACCTTTGTCAAGAATTTATGGAAATTGACAGTTATAGATCATTGGTTTCGCGCCGTGCCTGCTGTTGAAATCTGAACTATGATTTCTGTGATTGATATGATTTTCGATGAGAAGCGGTTATTCAGAAATAGCATTAGACAACCACAGGGAGATGAATAGGCAAACCAAAACGCAGAAGCCAGCGATCCGTTTTAGGGGTTTGCTGGACCTCTCATTTTCCTGTCAATCCAAAAAGCGATCAGTGCCAAAAGCATCTCCGCAGAGAGCATCCAGAGGCGACACAGCAGTGCCACCAACGTCGCTTGTGTGGCTGGCATATAGTTTGCTAACAACACCCCTAAAAGTCCTTCACGGATGCCTAAACCGCCAGGGGTCAGGAAACTCAAGAAACCGACAATCCACGCAAACGCGAAGCACGCCGTGAGAACGCCCGCGTCTGCCCATTGGACAGGTGCGAAACTTTTAACAAACAGAAAAAAGGCGAACCCTTGGCATATCCACAAGAGACTGTGAACGGCAAGGACATTCCCCCAGAGACGCGATTTTTTTACCAGCTGTCTGAGTGTTTTGAGGAACGCTTTGACGCGGTCTGCAAGTTTCGGTATGCAAAACAGGAGCCCCGCCAAAAGCCCGACAACAACGAATGTCAAAAGCAGCGTCCGTCCTGAAAATGAAGCAAGGATACCTACTGTGGTCTCCCGAATTTTCGGTGAAAAGAGCAGTGACAAACCGATGAGTCCACCGAGGACGGTTTCAACCCCGACGTGTAAGGTCAGACTGCTACCAACTGCCGCTTTGCTGAGTCCGAACTGATGGCTGAGCGAAAGAAGTCTCACAACTCCCCATATTCGTCCGGGAAGGTAGCGCGTGATGTTCGCCAGATGGAACAAGGTGAAGGCAGTGCCGAAAGAAACCTGTTTTTTTGATAGACCACTCAGCAGTGTGGCAAACGGGTATAGATAGGCACTCCAATAAATGAGAATCGCACCGAAAGAGCAAACCAGCCAACCCCACTGGACCTGAAATGTGGCAGTTTCGAGTTCGGTGTGTGTCTGCACAAAAGGGTTGACGAGAAAATAGAGGAGTATCCCGGCGATAAGATATCCGAGAGATTGGCGGAGCGTTTTCATTCTTTCCTCAAAGCAATGAGCAGTTCCGCTAAAAGCCCGATAGCACTTAGGAGGATACCGGTGAGGATGCCGAACCCACTGACGAACCAGAGGATTTCAAATGGCGCATCTGTTTGAAAAAATGTGAGGACACACCCAGCCAATAGCACAACGAGACCCGCACCCGCGAAGAGGCTTCCAATCCCCGCGAAAAAGTGCATCGGACGTTTTTTATATTTCGTCAAAAACAGCACCGTAAGTAGGTCAAAAAAGCCCTTGGGTATCCGTTTGAATCCGTATTTTGATTTACCGAACCGCCGGGGATGGTGTCTAACTTTCACCTCACCGAGAGAAAAACCCATTGCCTGCACCAAGATCGGAATATACCGATGTAAGTCCCCGTAAAGATAGAGTTCTTTCACCACTTCGGCTCGATATGCCTTGAACCCACAATTCATGTCGTGAAGTTTTACACCGGTGAGCATCGCTGTGACGCGATTGAATACAAAAGAGAAGGCGCGTTTTTCAAGGGGGTCTTTGCGCGGGTACTTCCACCCAGAGACAAGTCCATAGTTCCCTGTTTCAAGAGTGTTTATTAATTTCGGTATCTCTGAAGGGTCGTCTTGGAGGTCTGCGTCCATCGTGATAATGATGTCGCCGGTGGCTTTTTCAAACCCTGCGGTGAGTGCCTCCGCTTTGCCACGGTTGCGTCTGAAGTGGATGACGTGGACCGTGAGTGGTGAGTCTTCGGAGAGGGCATCTAATACGTCTGCGGTGTTGTCGGTGCTGCCGTCGTTGATAAAGAGGACTTCTGCGATATATCCGTGTGTCTGTATCGTGGCTTCTATTTGACCGAGCAGCTCCGGTAAAGACTCGGCTTCGTTATAAGCGGGGATGACGAAGGACATTAAGGTCATGGTGTTTCTACCTTGGGGATCCGGTAAATCCAGACATGCTCTATGCCGTTGAGTGTGATAACGGTCTCTAATTCGCCGTTGCGTGTCCCGGTCTCTGGCACTCGCCCGATCTGTGAATCTCGGATATAGACGACTTCATAATCTGGGGTGGCGTTGAGGAGCTTTACGTCTGATGGATAGGCGATGCCCACGAAGTAGTGACGGACAAACTCTGTGACTAATGGGGAAACTTGAACAATCAGGCGATACGCCTTTGGCTTGCGGTTTAGATACTTCGATGCAATATCTAAACCCGAGGCATCTCCTACCGTGATGATCTTCGTGATGTCGGTGGCTTTCCAACACAGGTTATAGTACGTCCCGTAATACGGGTGAAGTGCGCACACGGGCAGCACTTGAATCGAAAAGAAAAACACACACGCGAGGACAACGACTGCCTTTTTGTATCTCGCGATGGCTTGTGTGCCAAAACGTGAACCCAGTGAGACGTAAATCCATTTCAGACCCTCTACCAGACCAATACCTGCGAGTATCTCCAATAACGCAAACGCAGGCAACAGATACCGGCTGAACTTTTTACTCGTCGCCGAAAGGCAAACCGTGAAAAGCACGATGCCGATAACGAGTACGAGTCCTGTTTTGAAATGTCGGGTGGTTTCCTCGGTGTGTTTGCGGTGTCTCCAGAGTAGAATGCATCCCACAATGGCAAGGGGTAGCATCAAGGGCGTGCTTTTGATCGTCAGCACAAACGGATAGAAAAGCCACCCCGGATCGTTGACGACCTTTCCGAGAAAGAAATGCTCCACTTCATGCGGCGTTGTCACCGCCCAATGAACACTCTCAAAAACGAGACCAACGGTTTTTATTATGCTCAAAGACACCAGAACAAGCACACTACCAAAGAAGATAAGCAGATATGGATTCACGCGTCCCTTTTTCATCTCTCTCAATAGCAGAACGTTCACACCGAAAAGAGACAGCGACAATAGAACCATCCAAGGCGACCAGAAAACGGGCCACACCGAGACGACGGTGAGGACCGTGACGCTGAAAAATATCAGAATCTCACACAGTTGTTTCCAAAAGCCACCGATACGGTTCTCTCGAATTAAAAAAAGACACACCGGCAGCCACGGCAATAAAATCAGGGCATAACTTTTCGAGAGGATCGCAAGACCGAAACTCATCCCCGAAAGAATGAGATAGCGACGTTGATCCCGATGCTGACAATATATCAGAAACACCAGCACCGTCAGCAGCAGAAAAATCGTCGCAAGCGCATCGGTGTGAACCCGTCGCGTCTGTGCTAAAAAAAACGGTGAGGTCGAAAGACAGGCAAAACTCGCAAACGCAACCCACCGCCCAAAGAGTTGGTAGAGAAAAAAAATAGAGAGCACGAGACAGGCGGAAACAAACAGACCGATGAACCACCGCGCCGCGGCAAGGTTTTCAACATCTGTGCCCGGTGGCGTAAAAAAGGTGCGGAGTCCAGCGAGCCACATCGTCGGCACACCCGGATGGTAGGCGATACGTGTCTCGGAAAAATCACCCCGCTTGACAGCAGACATGAAATCCGAACTTCGATCCAGCCACAGCACTTCATCGCTCGACCAATGCGACCCTAAACTGCTCAGCCGTGGAAGCAACGACAGAAGCAATAGGCAGATGCTCAAAAATAAGAGGTGTTTTCTCTTCATGACAGATAGACACGCAAAAACGCTCGTGAAACACGCACTTCGCAAACTCAGAAAATAGGTGACAGACGCAACGTCCGATGAACACCACCACTGTCTAATACAACCGATTTGCTTTCGATCGAGACAACTTCCGTCTCGGGGTCAAGCGCATCACCCACAGAAACAATAGAGGTCGTCTTGCCTGCGGTCGTTTCAATGATGGCAGTCGGCGGTGTGTTCGCGTCGCGCGGCAGGATAGTTCCGATCAACCGATACGATTCTACAGGACGAGGGGGGGTCCAGCCGAGCGGTCGGAAGATGTTGTTGTTTATGATCGTGCGGTAGAACGAATCGTCCCCCTCATCTCCTTTACTCCTTTGCTCCACAACACCTATATCCGGCAAGGGAAACACAGGCGAGGAAACAAACGGCACACGAGGCGAAGGATCCATAAGTGTTGACAGCACATACGTGATACCGGAACTGCTGACAATTGTAAAAAAAACAACGACGACGAAAGGCAGACGCGGTGAACGGGGTTCCCCCCCGTCTGTTTCACCAAACGAGCGAGAACGTTCACCGCGAAAAAACAAAAGCAATCGATTCGTCGCCATCGTTAGATAGTAGAGTGTCCACGGTTACTAAGGAATTCATTATAAGAATCTTTATCCGAGAACTCGTACACGTTGCCATAATAATCCGTATACGTATATCTTTCCGGTGGGTTCGCGCACGCTTCATAATTCGCCACCGCTTCATAGTATGCAGACCTTGTACTCGCCACTTCTCCCTCGTAATGTACAAGAAAGGTGTACCAAGCACCGTAGGCCCCTGCGATAACAACCGCTCCTGCACCTGCACCCCAAGCAACTGAGCCCGCGGTGAGTGCACCTGCGGAGGCTGCAGCCTGGGCAGTCGTGAAGACTGCCACCGGGGCTCCGGTTACTATCCCTGCCGCCACGCTAACGGGCTCCAGTTTCTGGTGGGCAGCAAGGTTGCTTTCGGCAGCATTGTACGCCGAATACGCATCATTCATAGCTTTTTCCAACTCGTCTAAGTTACAAGCATACGCGACAAGGATTGCAAGCAATATGCTCGAGAGACAGATAGCCACGGTGAATACTGTCCCCGATTTGTATTCAGACATTTTCATCAACATAAAAAATCCTCCATGAGGTTAATGCCCAAAGCCCACTATGGTGAGGGCTTTGAGCTATTACGTTTTTTCCATTCTGTGTA
>JAPPDN010000877.1:0-4854 GCA_028824575.1 Candidatus Poribacteria bacterium
CAATGAGAGTCGTTATTGTCTCGGTTTTCGCAGTATTGACTACAGCAACGGTACGATCAGGTGATGCGACACGGAAAAGCGACCGCGGGATGATACCACGGACAGCCTCTAAGATGTCAAGTCCTAACAGAAGATCCGCTTTGCCATACGGGATCATCGGAGAAGCATGAACACTCGGTTGCATGTATGCAATATGTGTATAAACCCCGCCGTTGCGAATTGCCAATCCTTTCCTATCACAAAACGTTACATCGTAGCCTTGGAAATACCCCGCAACGACAAGAACCTTGGAAATAGTCCCAATCCCCATGCCGCCGACCCCTGCAGCATACGTGTTCCAACTCCGCTCAAATGTCAGTGGTGGCGGCGGTGGTAAAGGATCATCACTCAAGAGATCTCGGTAAGCGGATGCCATCGTCTGCGCTTGTGGTGGATGTTTACGGGTGACGATAACCTCTTCAAAGGCTGGACACGCATATTTTATCCGCGCACACGCGCCATCAGAGACGCAGTTTGATTGGTCAATAGCAATCTTATTACCATAATCGGTATCAACAACTTTTAAACCCGGACACCCTGTAGCCGTGGTGCATTCCCGACAAAATTCGCAAACTTCAGGTGTGATATTGATATGCTTTTCGTATTTCAGGAAACCATCTTTGGTTATAGTCTTACGTTGTTCGCGACGGAGGCGACGGTGGTAAGTAATCGCACACTCTTTATCAGCAATGACAATTTTGACTCCCGGTTTAAGGATGGTCTTTTCAAGATGTTTTTTGTAGTTTACCCGATCTTCTGGGTTGGTGCGTACAATATCTATTTCAGAATCGCCAGCGAGCCCTTGAGCGACCTGCTCAATGTCCTGTGCAAACGTCGGATTACCGAGGATGTCAAGTTCACCCGCTGGCGTCGGTTGGTGCCCAGTCATTGCCGTCGTTTGGTTATCTAAAATGATATAGGCAATATCTTGGTTGTTTTTGATTGAATCTGAAATCGCTGCCATCCCACCGTGGAAAAAGGTTGAATCCCCCATGAAAACGATCTGCTTATTCTCTATAAACGGGTCAATACCAGCACCTGACCCACCACCTAACGCCATTGCAGAGAGATTGTGCATCAACCGCGGAAACGGTTCATATTTGAGCATCGAATAGCAACCGATATCCCCGTGAAAGACGAGATCTACCGGTGCTGAATTGTGATGCTTTTTCATGTAGTCCGTATCCATAAATTGTCTTGTGATTTCAAGGAAGACACTTGAGGAATCGCGGTGTGGGCAGCCCGGACAGAAAGTAGGCGTTCGTTGCGGGATGTCAATTTGTTGTTCAGATACCTGTTTTTGGAGTGTTTCTTCACACGTGAGGTGTTCCAAATCGACAGGCGTACTGTTTGTACTAAGGCGATGCTTGAAAAGCGGGATGAGTTTCTGGATGAGAATAGACGCATCCAATCCGGAGGCTGCCGGAATACCTGCTAAACTGTCGGGGAATTGTTTTCCCCAAACGTTTACGTACCGCTTGATACCACCGTCTTGGTACATTTGCGTAAGGAGTGCTTTAATTTCGTTTTCTAAGAGGGGGCGTTTCTCTTCAACGACGTAGATTTCGTCAACCTGTTCAGCAAACTCTCGGACGATATCCGCGTCAATTGGATGGGTCATACCGAGTTTGAGAACTGGAATGTCGCCGTATAAGTTTAATTCTCCGAGCGCGTGGAGGAGGCAACTGTGTGCTAAGCCGGCACTGACGAATCCGAGTGGATACCGCTTTTGGCTTAAAGGATCTCCGACAAACTGAATTTTATTCAGTCCGAGATCCCTTGCCGTTTCAAGAGCCGTGGGCAGCCGTTCCTGAAACGTTTCCGTCTCAATCTGAGCGGTATGCGGGGGTAAAACAACCCGTTTATCGGCATCAATGAGTTGGGTATTAAGATTCACTCGTTTCAGACCGGTAATGTCAGGATAAATGTTAGGTTGAAGTTCAACATTTCCGCCGCCACTTGCCTGGTTTTCAGTCGTTAAATAACAAACATAGAGATCGGCTGCAGCAGAAATCTGGAAAGCACAGTGAATCCAGTCCTTAAGTTCCTGAAATGTGCTCGGTTCAATCAGTGGCGTATAGACATGCCGCGCCAAAAATCGGGAGTCAGCAGGGACCTGTGTGCTGTGTGACCACGTATCATCACCAACGACAACGACAGCCCCGCCGGTTGTTCCTGCGAGATTGCTAATTGCCAAGGCATCGGAGGCGACATGTAATCCGACGCTTTTCATA
The DNA here is from genome assembly GCA_028824575.1 of Candidatus Poribacteria bacterium. Lineage (GTDB taxonomy): Bacteria > Poribacteria > WGA-4E > WGA-4E > WGA-3G > WGA-3G. Next base: position 2,274 of record JAPPDN010000877.1, read on the forward strand.
AACGCAATCGCGCGGACATCTGCCATCTGTGAGCCGTTGAGACGCGCAATACTTAACGCTTCATTGTTAGCTATCTGCGCGATGATGCCGTTGTTTTTTAACAATTCCGCATTACGTTGGAGGACATCAAATACTTCGGCAATCGGGGAACCCGGATACCCTGTGAGCAGACTAACCCCACTCTCCAAGGCACCTTTGACTAACAACTCGCACCCCGTATAAACATGCGTTCCGCTGGCTTGTGTAAACCTGTCGTCCATATTTTTAACTTCCCTTGCGGTTCGGTCAGGCGGGTTTGTTGCTTCAATCGCCTTTTTGTAACTCGTCCTCTATTTCATTACGGATTCTCGTTTTTGGGTTTTCATCAGAAACCCGATTTGGACATCGGACAAATCGGAGCAGAAACCTAATATTTAAAAAACTATTTTTCAGACAATAACTCTCGCGCATGTGCAAGCCCTATTTCTGTTTCTTCACCACCGTGCATTCGGACGATCTCGTTAACCTGCTCTTCCGCTGTCAGTAGTTTCGCCGTAATCAGGGTCCGTTTATCAACAACCTTTTTCTCGACCCGAAAATGATTGTCAGCAAAACGGGCGATCTGGGGGAGATGCGTAATACAGATGACCTGCGAAAACGCCGAAAGTTCCTTCAATTTCTTGCCAATAACATCGGCGACCTTGCCACCGATACCGCTATCGATCTCATCAAAAAGTAGTGTCGGAATCTCGTCAACTTGGACCAGCACCGTCTTTAAAGCAAGCATGATCCGAGAAATTTCGCCACCTGATGCAATCCTCGCAATCGGGCGCGCTTCGGAACCGACGTTCGGGGCAATCAAGAATTCAACATCGTCCATCCCGTCGGAACGAAACGCATAACTTTTACTATTTACTTCAAACGGGCCGCGTTCCTCTGGAATGTGTTGAACGGATGCCTGAAACTCCGCTTTGTCCATGCCAAGTGTACGGAGTTCTTTTTCAATCCGCTCCGAAAGATGTTTCGCGACGTGTAGCCGTTTCGCGGAGAGCGCAGTACACAGATGTTGTGCTTCTTGGATTGTTTTTTCAATTTCCGCTTGAAGCGACTCTTGTTTCTCTGAACCGAGGTGTAAGGTCTCCAACTTTTGTTCTGCTTCAGCATGGTATGCCAGTATCTCGGAAAGGGTGTTCCCATAACGCCGCTTCAGTTTTGCAATCAGGGCGAGCCGGTCGGCGATCTCGTCCAATCGTCCTTGATTGAATTCCACGGTGTCAGCATACTGACGGATCAGTAAAGCGATATCTTCCAATTCGTAGAGCGATGATTCCAAACGATCCTGTAATCCCGAGAGGCTACCATCAATATCTGATAAATCTGTAAGCGCGTTCGCAGCATCTTTCAAACGGTCAAGTGTAGACAAATCTGTTCCCATAGCCCCACCGCCAAAACCACCGGACCGGTTGCTACCATCAAGTTGTTCGCATACATAGTTTGCAGACTGGGACAATTTTTCCGCATTTTTTAGGACACGGGCTTCATCTGCCAATTTTTCGTCTTCACCTGCCTCCAGATTCGCCGCAGTCAGTTCTTTAATTTCAAATTCAAGGAGATCTTTTTCGCGTTCTGATGCAGCCAAAGTGTCCGCAACGGATGCCGCCTCTTGTTGCAAAGCGCGTAGTTGCGTATATATCTTGCCAACTTGTTGCCTCGCCTCACTGCTCCCACCGAAATCATCCAAAAGTTTGAGATGTGTTTCGGTCCGAAAAAGCGATTGATGTTCGTGTTGCCCGTGGATGTCAACAAGCAGCGTACCGAGTGCCTGCAATTGCTTTAAATTCACCAAACGTCCGTTGATATGGCAGCGGCTTCTACCGTTCGCGCTGATTTGCCTTGAAAGAATCACCACATCGGATGGGTCCAACACATCGCTAAAGGCAAAATCGGTGTGCCACATCGGATGTGTGTCGTCAGGTGCGACACTCGCCTCTACCTTTGCGAAATCGGCACCTTCGCGCACAATATCGGCGGAGGCTCTCTCACCTAACACCAATCCAATCGACTTGAGAATGACCGATTTACCAGCACCTGTCTCACCTGTAAAGATATTCAACCCGGATGCCAGTTCCAATTCAAGTTCATCTATGAGGGCAATGTTGCGGATAGAGAGTGTTTCTATCATTGTAGTTGCCAATTATCAGTTATGGGTTATCGGTTATTAGTTATCAACGGTTATCGATTTTTAGTTAAAGAGGTCTGCTGTGGTATCGCGTCAACCTATAGATTTTACCAGAAACCTTGATACCCCAAGCCCCCTCTTAACTGACAGCTATTCCCAGCATTAGTTTTTCACGTAAGGCTCTATAGTAACTATGATGTTGCGAACGAATAAGCCGAATTGTCCGTTCCGCTTTCTGCACTTTTATGACTGCATCCGCTGTGAGGCTGTGTGTCTCACGCTGCCCATCTACAAAAACATCAACGCTCTGATACGCAGCACGCATCTTGACGGTTATCTCAGCATTACCATCGGCGATAAAAGGACGCACGGTCAAACTGTGCGGTGCTATAGGTGTTAGAAGGATCGCTTCTAACTGTGGGG
>JAPPDN010000877.1:4864-5938 GCA_028824575.1 Candidatus Poribacteria bacterium
AGTATCCTGTTGAACCACTCGGTGTTGCAATTATTAAACCATCAGCATTGTACGGTATAAAGAGTTCGCCATCAATATGTGCGTCTAATTCAATCAGACGCGTATAGTGACGAATAACAACATCGTTGAGCGCAAAAGCCCGGAACGGTTGTGGGCTTTGGTTTACTTGGGGCTGCCCGTCCACAACGACTTCTAACATCATTCGATGTTCTATCCGATAGTCACCCGCCAACGTCGCTTTCAAAGTCGGATAGAGTTGATCAAGCGAGGCATCCGTCAAAAACCCAAGCGTCCCAATATTGATCGCTAAAATTGGTACATTCTCAATCTGTGGGGTGTGGGCTGCGCTCAATAGTGTGCCATCTCCACCGAGAACGAGCAGCATATCTGCCTGTTCAACTACCTCCGTTTTGGAGATACCCGTTTGCGGATACCCCAATTCAACGGCTTGTTCCTCTGGAAGCAGCGGGACAATACCTCGTTCTTTAAGCCACGTAGACACACCTTCAACGACACCTACCGCGTTCGTTTTGGTAGTATTGACAAAAAAACCGACCTTTTTTATTTCTTTCATCTCGTCATGCGAAGGGGTTGCTTATAGGCTATTAATAAAAAACTCGTCTTCTAATTCTCCAAGCGCATAAATAAAAGAATAACGCCACCGCCGACGAGAAAAGCTCCCGCAGTAATGAGCAGATTCATATCGAGTTGCGGTAATATGTGAGCAGTATCTATACGTTCCCCGTCAACCGTTGTGAACTCGCGAAAGGGCCATAATCCGTAAAGTGAACCCACCATCAGTCCGATAAGAAAGGCGATTGTGAGGTTGCGGTACCGCTCCAATAGATAGTTGAGTAATCGTGTAAATGCCAAAAGCCCAAACAGACAACCGAGCGCAGCGAAAGCGAGTATCAGAACACTTCCTAACATCGCCGCCGTTAAAGTACCGTTGATCAGCCCTGGAACACCTTCTATCAAGGTATTGATCGCCGTTAAGAGTGGAAAATAGACCCCGAGCGCGAGCATCAGAAAAGAACCACTGATGCCGGGCAGGATCATCGCTGAAATCGCGAG
>JAPPDN010000877.1:5948-6676 GCA_028824575.1 Candidatus Poribacteria bacterium
AATCGCGAGTACTCCACTTCCAAAAAAGAGTCCGAGTTCCCAATACGTTGGAAACCCATCTGTGTGTCCAGCATTGTCAGCCATCATTGCCTCGTTCCCAGTTTTATAGGCAACCCGTTCTAACTGCTTTTCACCCGTACCCATGGAGAGGCTTAATATCAGAGCAACGGCGATCAATAGTACCAGCAATTCTTTCCAACCGAACGCCTTTAGCATTCGCAACGGTACGAAAATAGATATTAAAATCAATCCGCTAAAGAAACCGTAAGTCGCGTCGTGGTAATTATTTAGCAGATAGACAATCAGTTTCGACGTAAGCAATAGGGCAGCGATCGCGCCGATGCCTAACAGTGCCAGAAAACCGAAGTCAATACGGCGAAGTTCAGCACCTGCTTCCGTGAAGGCAGGTTTTTTGAATCTTAGGACCCCGAGTAATTTTTTAACCGTTGAAAACCCGATGCACCGTAATGCGCCGATAAGCCGCTCATAGATTCCCAAAACCAGGGCAAGCGTACCACCACTCATACCGGGGATAATATTGGCAATACCTATCAGAAAACCGTTAACAAGAAGTCGGAGTGAATTCATATTTTATAGTGAAGCTCATAAATAAGTGGACATCTTTGTAGCATGATGCACGTCGCATCTGGGGTGTTTCTTCAAGTACGCCGCAAAACTGTTAGTTTGTGCCAGTCTGAATGCCTGTTATAGGTATTCAGACTGTTTGA
>JAPPDN010000185.1 GCA_028824575.1 Candidatus Poribacteria bacterium
ATAAGCAGCATAGCTTTGAACTTTGAAGGTTATTGCTATCGAGTCGCCCTCCATTCCATTTTTAGAGAGCCCCATGTGGTCGTGAGTTTACCATGCGCTTTGACATCTAACGTGTTCACTGCTAAGTTGTTAATCTCGTTCTCACTGAGAACGGCGTTGTAGATTCTCGCATCTTCGACACGTGCGACGACCCAACCGTGAGCGGTGCCGCCGATGAGGGCGCGTGGCCCGAAAAGTGCTTCCACATCACCGGCTTTCCAAGATACGATGGGTCCCTGCGTATAATCGCCTATGACATCGCCGTTACGATATATCACGATCTTTGCGTTTCCGCCATCATCCTCGTAGGAGATCGCCAACTGGATCAGTTTCCCAGTCTCTTTTTCCTCGAAACCGGGGTTTGCATCCTGTGTGCGCCTGAAGAAGCTGCTGCCCGCCATCCAACGTTTCGGTTGACGTTCCGCATAGACTATTGCGTCAAAGGTATCTCCACTGCTCTTATTGACCGCCAACGTAGCGCCTCTCGTGACGTTTAGGTCGTCTAAATAGAGCCATGTCACCAAGGTCTTTTCAGGACCGATGTCAGGTCCTTTATACCCTGTCGTCATTGCCCATTCGTTATTGCCGATGTGCAATTTTCCGTCCTTGACTTCAGCATCCAAGAGATCAATCTCGCTGAAATGCCCCGTCAAGTCTTCCAATTCAACACCATTCTCAAAGGTCCAGTGCCCAATTAAATCCTCTTTCTTTTCGCCTTGCGCCAATGCTGGCATCACGAAACCCAACACCAGCGACATAGAGAGACTGAAAATGAAATAGCGTTTCACGAGTTTCATCGTTGTGTCCTCCACTGTTGAAGTCTATTTGTGGTTTTTTTAGGGGTTTCAACGGTTCGCGGGGTTGCAACCTGATAGCGACAGGTTATAATCTATGACAGGACTTACGCAAATTGAATGGGAAACGGTATATTTTGCTGATTTAACCCCCTAAATCCCCCTTATCAGGGGGACTTTAAGAGAAAATGCGTAAGTCCTACTATGAAATAGGTGAGGCGAGGTCCGTGGACCTCGCCGTAAGGGTCGTTCAAGATTGGTTTATTGGACAAAAATAAATGACCGTGAGGAGATGAGTGCCCACAAGAGATCTTCACATCCTGCGCGGCGTTTCGGGCTCTCAGCGATGTAAGTTTTAGCGGTCTTAACCTCTTCATCAGAGGGAAACCGGCTTAACGTGGTGAGATACAACTCGGTAATGAGCTCGCGATTGTCGGATTTCTCCTTTATCAAACGGGCGAGTACGCCGCCGGAGCTCCTCAATTTTTTATGGATATAACTGGAATTGATCATGTGGAGTGCCTGTGTTAGCGTCGGTTCGAGTTTCGGGTCCAAATCACCGAGGAACTCTCTCCCAGAACGTCCATAGAGCGATAAGAAGCGTGAACTCACCGGCAGTGGCAATGCCACAGAACGCGTACCCATCGGATATCGTCCATATTTTTCGCCTGTCTCAGTAACGTCATTTAAGACATCGAGCAAGACCTGTGCCATCATCGGCCGCGGATAGAAGCGTGAGAAAAAGCGGTCATCCAACTGGTTTGTGTCGTTGGGTTCTGCTGAAAGTTGGTATGTCCGCGAATTGAGTATCCGTCTAATGACGTGTTTGGTATCAAATCCACTTTGTACGAAGTCGTCCGCCAATGCTTCGAGAAGTCCCTCAACGCTTGGTGACGTTGTGGCACGCATATCGTCAACAGGATTGACGATCCCTTTACCGAAGTAGTGGCTCCAGATGCGGTTCACAGTTGCTTTGGCGAAGTATGGGTTCGTCGAGGAGGTCATCCAATCTGCAAGTACTTGCAGGACATCGCCCTGATAATTCGGAGCAAGCGATTCACCACCGAGGAACGTCGGAAGTGCGACTTCACCGCGATTGCCTTGTACAGATTGGTTAATAACACGTCCCCTTGGGTTATAGGAGATGACCTGTTCGTTGTAGAGTTCACCCCCCTGGATTCTGACCTTTCCGGTGAAGGCAGCGAAATTCCAATAGTCGTCAGTCGTCCATTGGTCAAACGGATGTTTATGGCACCTTGCACAACTCAGACGGATGCCGAGAAACACCTGTGCAGTTGTCTCAGCTCTACCGGCGGGTTGGCGTTCAATGCGATAGTAGTTTGTAGGGCCGTGTTGATAAGTGCTGCCTCGCGCCGTGATGAGTTCTCGGACGAAAGCGTCGTAAGATCTGTTTTCCGCCACCGCATCCTGCACCCACTCGTGGAAAAGTGTCGCCCCGCGTTCTCCGAATGCACCATTTCCTAAACTACGCGGATGGATGCGCAGCATATCCGCTAATTTCAGTGTGCGCAGATTAACCCATTCTGGTGCGTCAAGAAGTGCATCAATGAGGGTCGAGCGTTTATCAGGACTGGCATCTGCCAAAAACGCTTTCACCTCGTCTGGCATTGGAAGTCGACCAACGGTGTCCAAATAGATCCTGCGGATGAATGCATCATCGGTTGTCAATGCCGAAGGTCGAATATTCAACTTTTTGAGTTTGGCAAGTACAAACTCATCAATGAAATTATTGGGGATAAATTCCGGGTCTTGTGTAGCAAGGTTTATGTCGGAAGCCCGCGGAATTGTTACAAACGCTGCATCGACCACCCCTAAGAAGCGTGCAATAATCGCAGTTCCGCCCCAACGAACACTCGTCACTTCACCGGTAGGTGATACCTCGGCAACGGGTGCATCTTTAGATTCATAGACGGCTTTTTCGGTTACATCTTCAACGGATCCGTCCGAAAAATGGGCGAGGACCTTCAGTTGTGAAGTTTGTCCGACATCGGAGAGGACAAAACTACTCGGTTCAATTGCAAGTTTCCGCAGACGTGGTTCGTCGTCGGCAAAAGGTGCGCCTGCTTTAATCCACCGTAAGATGGTTAATCCTTCATCTGAATTGGGATCAAAGCGCAAACCGCCTTCATGCGGGATCTGTCCGGTGGGTTTAAGATAAAAGAGACTCTGATCAGGCTCAAGCAGGTTGATGCGTCTACCACGATTGTGGTGGACAATCGGTTCATGATCTGATTCCGGGTTTAAGGTCAACAGCGAGAGATTTAACCCGCCCTGTCCGCCAAATTTCCCGTGGCACATCCCCGCTGAACAGCCTTGTTTGTCAAGGATAGGGGCAATGTCTTTCAGAAATTTAACAGATGATTCTGTAGCATTAGCGTCAGCATCTTTAATAGTCTCAGGCAAAGTAGCTTCGGACACAGGGTTTGCGCTATCAGTCGTGTCTGCTTGTGCAGCAAATGACACGGCTAACAGAAACACAATAGCGAGTGTAGCAAACCGAGGAATTATGTGCACGGTACGTGGTCCTTGCACAATGATTCTCAATAAGTGTCTCATGTGAATACCTCCGTGAAAACTTCGGTTACATGTTCTACAAACAGAAATTCAACACCTTTTTGAATGTCTTTCGGAACTTCAATGAAATGTTTTTTGTTGCCTTCTGGCAGGATGACTTTCTTAATGCCTGCCTGCTTCGCCGCCAGTATTTTTTCCTTCACGCCACCGATAGGTAAAACTCTGCCTCTGAGCGTGAGTTCACCCGTCATAGCGATCTCAGGACTAATCCGTTGCCGAGTGGCAATAGAGGCGAGTGCAGTCGCGATAGTGATACCTGCCGAGGGTCCATCCTTCGGGATTGCCCCTGCAGGCACATGTACATGAATATCGTCTTCTAATACGCCCGGGTTAAATTGAAGCACGTCGGATTGAGACTTAACATAACTGAGTGCGGCTTGTACGGATTCCTGCATGACATCGCCGATCTGTCCAGTGATGCGTAGTTGGTTATGTGCATTTGTCTTTTTGGTGGTAGCTGCCTCAATAAAAAGGATTTCACCGCCAGCCGGTGTAACAGATAGACCCGTTGCGACACCGATGTCAGCTTTACGTCCGGCGATTTCAGAATCAAATTTCGCAGGTCCCAAATAGCGTTGTATATCCCTTGTTGCAATAACTGTCGGTTCGGTTTTTCCTTCAGCGACACGGCGAGCGACTTTACGACAAAGCGTCCCGAGTTCGCGCTCCAAATTTCGGACACCTGCTTCGCGGGTATACGCACTAATCACTTTATCAATGGCAGTATCCCTTATGCGGATCAAATCGTCTTCCAGCCCATTTGCAGTCAACTGGCGCGGAATTAGGTACTGCTTTGCAATAATGCGTTTCTCGTTGGCGGTATAACCGAGGAGTTCTATTGTTTCCATCCGGTCGCGGAGCGGCGGTGGAATCGTATGCAGTTGATTCGCCGTTGTGACAAACATCACCTTAGAGAGATCAAACGGGACATCAAGGTAATTATCCGTGAATGAGTGATTCTGTTCTGGGTCCAGGACTTCCAAAAGTGCGGAGGCCGGGTCGCCCCGAAAATCGGAACCGAGTTTATCAATTTCATCAAGCATAAAGACAGGATTATTCGATTCGGCTTGGCGAATTCCTTTGATGATTCGCCCTGGCATCGATCCGATATAGGTGCGTCGGTGTCCACGGATCTCGGCTTCATCGTGCATGCCGCCCAATGAGATACGTACAAATTTTCTGTTCATTGCGCGTGCGATAGATTTACCGAGTGATGTTTTTCCGACACCCGGCGGTCCAACGAAACAGAAGATGGGTCCCTTCATATCCGCTTTAAGCATCCGCACAGCGAGATACTCTAAAATCCGTTCTTTGATTTTTTCGAGATCGTAGTGATCTTCATCAAGTATCTCTTTTGCGGCAGCAATATCTAATGAATCCTCGGTACTCGTAGACCAAGGAACGTTGAGCAACCAATCTAAGTAATTCCGAGAAACCGTTGATTCCGGCGAGAAAGACTGCATTTTGGCAAGCCGTTTGAGTTCTTTTTCGGCTGCCTGTTTCGCTTTTTCGGGCATCTCGGTTTCGCCCAGCTGCTCTCGCATCTCATCAATTTCAAGTCCTAAGTCGTCGGCTTCACCGAGTTCGGTCTGAATAGCTTTCAGTTGTTCTCGGAGGTAGTATTCGCGCTGTCCTTTATTAATAACGGCTTGGGCATTATTTTGAATTTTGCTTTCTAATTCGTGTAAGTCAAGTTCTTTTGCGAGAATAACTGCCAGCGTATTTAACCGTTCAGGGACAGATACTGCCTCTAAAATGCGCTGCTTATCGTGTGCCTTTAAATCCAATACAGCAGCGATGTAGTCGGCAAGGCGGCCTGGCTCATCAATCATCGTTTTGGTTATACTGCCGTATTCCTCTTGGTAGCGCGATGACATCTGAACGATACGCTGAAACATTTCATCGTTGCTGCGTACAAGAGCCTCAACCTCCAAGTCCGCCTCTGAGTCAGCGGCGACCGAATCTGTTTCATCGCTTCCAACGACGTTGACGCGTGCCTTGACGAAGGGTTCGGTGTGCAAGATCTTCTCAATTTGTACGCGTTCTCGTCCATGGGCGAGGAACAACACATCCTCATCATCAGTCTTGTAGCGCAGAATATGGATGAGACTCCCGACTGGACTGAGATCATCTGATTTAATTTTCTTGATATCTTCCTTGGAGAGTTCCTTTTTTGGCCGAAAGACGCAAAGCACCCTATCAGCCTCCATCGCATCTTCAATAGCCGTGGTCGCCATCTTTCCAGAGAGCGCGACGTGATGCGGTGGAAACGGCGGCACTGGCGGCATATACGGAAAAACAACGAGATCGTCCAGTGGCAGAATCGGAAGTTCCTGTGTAAGTTCTTCTTCTTCCTGATCAATGGTATTTTCAGACTCGTTTTCTTTTTCTTTGGTTTTCATGTTTTTCTCCTATCTTATAGTTCTCGGCTGTCAGCAACTTTCAACTAACGGTTATCAATTTTCAGAAAGCGGATATCCGTTCCTTCAGTAACTGACAACTACCGTTCTGACAACCTCTTTTTTAGGATTAGGGCCAGAATTGGTACAGTGTAGTATTCGCGAGAATGCTGCTAATGCTCCACAAACTTCCGCATATATAGTCTCCGAGTGCAAGCCCTAAGAAGAACGGCACAGCGCGTCTGTAGGCTTTGAGTCCGCCGTGATGCAGGACGAGCGCCTTTATCACATAAGCGACAAAGATACAACTCCAGAGATTAGACATGCCCCAACTGTTTGCCATGGCATAACCGAGCGGATGTAGGGGCCACCACAGAAAGCGGGTTCTCAAAAATATTAATCCGAGTGAGAAGCCTACACCGCCACCCATAAAGATGAGGGCAGGTATATCGGTTTCTTGTGGATAATTCAGCCAATTTTCAAGTTGTCTATAAACCCCTCTACCGAATCCTAACGCCCAAGGTCCATAATAGCCGGTCTCGGCACCATGTCTGTAGTAGCTATCTAAGAGCAGCCAGAATACGACGATAGCACCGACGAAGGTCGCTATAAGAATCGCAGCAGCGGTGTGTTGCGGACGTATCTGTCGCCGTTCTGAAATTTTTAATGCCTCTAATTCCTGTGGCATCGGGTGCGCACGATACGCTCGGTTAAAGAACATGTACAACGAAAAAACGGCTTTTGTACTTGTTGTCAACCGCTGAGATCCAACCGCTGTCACGATTAACCCGTGTGGGTCAACTCTGTGCAAATCGTGAACTAAGAACCCTAACTCAG
>JAPPDN010000901.1 GCA_028824575.1 Candidatus Poribacteria bacterium
CTCGAAAACCGTTGTGCCTTCGGGCACCGTGGGTTCGAATCCCACCCTCTCCGTTCTTAGAGTAAGAAACTGGCTGAGTCTTTTCTCAAAACCCCCAGAAACCCTTACCTTCCAGATCCTAATCCGAAATTCCGATAGATTCTTGGCAACGATTACTGCGAGGAACTAGACTCGCAATATCTGTAAGCAAGTGGGTTTCGTGTCTGATGCCGGAGTTAAGCACCAGACACGACCATTTACTGAATTATCGGCGGTCAACTTCAGCATGGCTGGGACCGTTCAGTACCGCAGTCAATTGTGTGTACTTGGTCATAGATTAGGTCGTAATTACATTGCTCTCGGAGGTTAGGGTGTAATGACAGACTTTTATTTCGATGGAAACAAAAACTCCTCGGAGAATTTCAAAGCGTTTCTTGAGGTGATCAAAGCCGAAGACCCCCAAATGGCTGCTATTCTACAGGATAACTGGGACGCACTTGTCGCGGTGGTCCGTAAAGGGCAAAGGGATTCAAGGGCGCGGGGCGAATTCAATTCATCGGTTGCTGCGGCACTGGACTCACTCGTCAGATCTGATGAGCCAAAGGACAGTTCATGATGCCGCGCTATTTCCTCAAAAGGTTGGCTGTCGAAGGTTTCCGCGGTATCAACAATGAGAATGCACCACTCGATATCAAATTCGAGCCGAATTCTGTAAACTCCGTGTTTGCCGTCAATGGAATTGGGAAGAGTTCGATTTTCGAAGCTTTGTGTTTTGCTATCCACGGAACCATTCCGAAGCTCGAATTGCTTCAAGCGCAGGAACGACCGCAGGACTATTACTGTAACCGTTTCCATTCAAAAAAAACCGCCTCCATTCTGCTAGAATTCCAGCCCGACGACGGTACCACTGACGTTTCTGTTCTGGTTGTCCGAGACGCAGACGGAAACCGTACAGTTGTCAGCCCCAGCGGACATACCGATCCCGAAGCGTTCTTAATGACACTCAAGGAAGCGTTTGCGCTTCTTGATTATAAAACGTTCGCCCGTTTTATCGAAGAATCGCCCTTGGAGAGAGGTCGAACGTTTTCGGCATTACTCGGTCTAGCGGAGTACTCCGACTGTCGGCAGGCGTTACAGTCTGTCTCGGATACGCGTGTCCTAAACACAGACCTTGAGACTAAGGTTATTAGCACGATTGTTGATAATGCAAAAACAGGGGTGCAAAGTGCTTTACTTACGCTGAGATCGAGTTATGAGAAGGTCACGGGGAAGCCTCTCGAAGACTTAGACAAGCTTGATGAATGCACGAACGACGTCACTACCGGACTAGGCAATGTGGAGCTTCTGAAGTCTCAGTTTTCCGATAAAACATTGGACGACATAGATTTCGACGAGATCAAGTCAGCAATCAAAACGGCCGAAGGGGGAGAGAAAAGGCGGGAGTTGGAAAAAACCATCGAATCCATATCGGCTCTTGAAGCGCTTGCGGTTCACGACCATGCGGTTATAACAGCCGAGCAACAGAAGATAGGTGGGCTGATAGACGAACTGAAAAAACTGCTGGAATCAACACGTGGCGACCTTTTCAAGCGTCTATATGAATCCGCTAGGGAATTGATCACAAAAGGGGTCTGGACAGATGACAAGAAGTGTCCTTTGTGCGAAAGTGAACTCTCGTCGTCAATCAGCGGCCATGTTAACGAACAATTGAACCAGTACGCGGATGTCGCTACCAAAATATCGGAGATTAGCGATACGTGGAAATCATCGGTGTGGAAGAGGTGCCTATCCTCTCATGAAACGGCGGCACCCCTCGAGATTGAGCTACAGAATCGGCAGTTGTCCGTACTGGATAAGAAATTCTCGTCCGGTAATGTCTTAATTGATGAATGGTCTGAAGCCGTAAAGTGGACCTCATCCCTCACCGGTAAGGTTGCGGAGATTCTCGAAGACGTACAATGCCGGAAAAACGCACTAGAAAAGGAACTCCCACCGTCACTGGTTCAACTCACTGAGCAGGTCGAGTACGGGAGGCAGTTTAAGGATGCGCTGAAGCTCTATAGGGACAACAAACAGAAGGAAGCCACACAGCAGGCTCGCCTCGATATCCGGGAAAAATGGAAGGAGTTTATCTCAACCGCAACGACCGTCTTCGCCAATGCTGAAGCGGCTTTGTCGAAAGCGAGAATCAAGGGCATAGACGCTGACTATAAGTCCATGTTCCGTGAGATCATGAAAGTGGGTGACGTGATCCCTAACCTGCAGCGCGCATCCGACAGGGAGGATCTTCACGTGCAACTTAGCGATTTTCATGGACAGCATAAGCTATCGGCGAGGGCGCTCTTATCGGAAAGTTACCGCAACGCACTTGCGATCTCGGTTTTCCTAGCCGCTGCGCTGAAACATTCCGGTAAGCCTCGCTTTATAGTACTTGATGATGTCACATCAAGTTTCGACGCCGGACACCAGTATTGGTTGATGGAGTTGATAAGAACTAAATTGCAGCAACCACTGAACGTAGATGGTCTACAGTTTATCATTCTAAGCCATGATGGACTGTTAGAGAAGTACTTCGACCGGTTGGATGGCACGGTTGGATGGCACCATAACAAGCTTCAGGGTTCGCCGCCGATGGGTGCGATTCTGCACCAAGCTCAAGGTGCAGAACGTCTCAAAACGAATATCACCTCCCTTCTCGACGCCGGCCAGATATCGCTAGCAGAACCGCTCATACGTCAGTACCTGGAATACAAGCTTCAACAGATAATTCGTAGGGTAGATATTCCGGTACCAATAGATTTCGCCATTAAAGATACAAAGCGGATGGTTAGTAATTGCCTTGAAGCCATTACCTGCGCTATTGAATTGCACAAAAAGGCTGAAACGCTTGTGCTGAGTGAACAGCAGTTTGTAGATATCGATACATCGCACGTACCCGCAATAATCGGCAACTGGGTTAGTCATTATGAGACAGGTTCGGGTAGCAGCCTGTCGGCCTTAGTACTCATCGGAGTAATCGACTCTATCGATGCGCTTGCCGAGTGTTTCAAGTACGACGATCAGTCAGGTGATTCGACCGTGCGCAGATGGTATAAGTCACTGGACAACCGGACTCATCAAGGGTTACAAAGCCGAAGATATCCAACCGCTTGAACGCCAAGAAAGTAAACAGACTCAGATGTGGTCGAGGTTCCGATGTTAAATCAACTAGGTAGTATGTGTCAGGACACTGGGAAACTTTGAAACAGAGGATTGGTATCGACACCGACTGGGCAAGAGTAGATTCTCCGGAAGAGGGTATACTGTTCGTCTACGTCGATCCCGATCGAATCATCGCTAGACTTCGGTTTCGAAATTTTGCGGTTTGATTATGGATGCACACGAGTTTAAACAAATCCTGTCAGAGTTGTGTAGGCGTCTGACATCCGAGGTGCAACGTGGCGCTACATATGAGGGTGCGAGCAGCTTCGAGGAGAGAGTGAGGCGTGAGCTTGTCTCAATGCCTGGAATCAAGGCGGAGTCTGTGGATTTCTCTCCGCATCCATATCAATTCCCGGACATAATTCTCGGCACATTTGGCATAGAAGTGAAGTTCACCAAAGGCGACAGTTGGCGAAGCGTCGCGAATAGTGTTTTTGAAACCACTCGTGATTCTACGGTGACAGATATATACGTGGTGTATGGGAAGTTAGGCGGTCAGCCAGAAGTGAAGTGGGAATCGTACGATGATTGCGTAATCCATGTACGCACATCTCATGTGCCGCGCTTCGAGGTCGAGATAGGTAGCGAACGATCTCTGTTCGATACAATGGGAATCACCTATCCAGAGTTCCGATCGCTCTCAACTGAAGACAGAATGACCCACATTCGTAGATATGCCCGGGGTCGACTGCGTCCTGGCGAGAGGCTATGGTGGCTTGAAGATCATCCAGAGTCAACGCACTCATTACCGATCCAGGTTACGCTATACATGGATCTGCCTCAAGATCAGAAAAGTCAACTAAGGGCTGAGGCAGCTTTGCTGTGTCCTCAGATAGTGAAGCCGGCACGATCCAAAAAGAAGTACAACGATGCGGCTCTTTACTTGCTGACCTACCACGGTGTGTTGTGTTCACAGGCAAGAGACCTGTTTTCGGCAGGTAGCGTTGCTCTTCGTAGTAACGCCGAACGAGGTGGCAACTACGTGCTGCGTGCTTTAAACGATATCGAAAGCGAGATGCGGTCTGCAGCAGAAAGACTCGAACCGGCCTTATTCAGAGAATACTGGGGATTCGTCGTAGAGCCTGAACGGAGGATTAACAAGTGGCTAGAGCTAGCCGATAGCTATGCCCAGGATTGGATTCCATCGGAAGAACTATTCAGGCCGGACGATCAGGGGTGAAAAGCTTGCCTCAGTCCTACTGGAAACATCTTATCACGCTACATGCGACATGCCACGCGAATACGGGAGGCACTGCATTGCCGACTTGTCGCTCAGTTTCTCTTAGACCCGACTTGAAGATAAAACTATCCGGGAACGACTGAATACGCGCAGCCTCCCTCATAGAGATACGTCTCGGTAATGAATAATGGAACTGAATGTTCCCATGACACTCCGCACGTATCGTGTGTGCCGGTCTGTCGGCTTTGAGCTTTCGGTTACCCTGCTCCGGGCTGGGGTTTGCCCTACTCCATATGTGGTTTAGTTCACGATTCTCTGGTACGGTTTCCAAATCGCCAATTGCTTCTTCGGCGGTTATCCACTCAGACGAACTTCGTTCAGGTGCTGGTGGCGTAAAGGGTTTTGCCTCGCTTGAAGTGCCTATAATTACAACTCTTTCGCGCATTTGAGGTACACCATAGTCGGCCACCCGATACAGTTTGTAGCTGACTGCGTATCCTAGACCACCGAAGTCAGAAAGTACTTGAGATAATGCATCTCGATTATCCCCCAAAAGAAGACCCTTGACGTTTTCCGCCACGAAGACTTTAGGCCTTATGCGTTTCACACCCTCCACCATTGCTCTGTAAAGGCCCGTTCGAGGTCCGTTAATTCCTGCTCTTTTTCCGTTTATGGAGATATCCTGGCAGGGGAATCCGCCAATCAGCACGTCCGCTTCGGATGGCAACTCATCAATATGATTCCATATATCGCCATACGCTATGTCTCGATTCAAGTTTTTGGTGTAGGTCTTGCAAGCAGCTTTGTTGTTGTCGTTGGACCAAACTATCGAAAATGGAAGCTGTGGATAGCTTCTACCCATGTACTCAAAGCCTCCGGTGAATCCAAGGTCCATACCTCCACAACCTGAAAACATGGACACTACTGTGAGTGGTTTCATCAGATTGAACTGAGGAACTCGGTCAAGAAGATGATAACCGCGCCCGGGAAGATCCTGAGAGATCAACCCCGGATCGGGCGTAGATTCGTACTGGGCATCTGCACCAGCATCGAGACCATTATAATTAAATAGAGCGAGCTGATGGCTTTCCGCACAGTATTTCACTGCTGACTTGATAAACCAATCCTTAAGAGTACTACCAGATAACGCGAGAGCCGAGTATAGCTCTCGCTTTTGCTTTGGGTCAATCTCGATTACTATTCTGCCGGAGGATGTTGGATTAGCCATACATGTATATAAGTAAGGTAACATTACCTGCGCAAGTTGATTTGAAGCTTTTGTTGACTAGCGGTTCACCTATTGTGAATTGCTAGATAGTACTGTATATGTTCTCTTAAAATAGCCCGAATCTAATTCGGTTCGTAATAGCATACAACACGTGCAAGAGAAAAGGCTTACGTCTACCGATCATGTTGAAATCAAACTGGTAGTCTCGCCGTTTTAAGTCGTGTTCCCAGATTCTTATGACATTCCATCTCGTCTTTCTGTAATGCTTGTTGACAATTTTGTCTCTTTGTCGGTTACGTTCTATTTTTTGATACCAGTACTCAGTCCTCGATGTTGGCATCCGGCAGTGTTTCTTACATCCATGCCAGAAACAAGAGTCTATAAAAATCACCGTGCTGTATTTGGGTAACACAATATCGGGTTTTCCGTAATACCTGTTAGGATTTTTCAGGTATCGAAATCCACGACGCCAGAGTTCTTTTCGAAACGCTATTTCGATTTTACTGTCTCGACTCTTGATTCGAGACATGATTTCGCTTCGTTTCGTTTTTGAAACTGTGTCCATACGCGGCTCTTAGATCAATTTGATGCTCGAAATGCCGTTTCAGTTACTACCTTAGCCATATGAAGTAAGAACTATAATCGTTGTCAGTACCAATATGGCGAAAATAGAACGAGTCATGTAGGTTTTGTGACATTTAGCGGTTGAAAATCCTGTTGTTTCTGGTTACCAAATCTATTACCTTAACCGATCTATATGTGCTTAGAACCTGCGGCAAATACCGGGTTCTTCGGGGATCTGTTTGATGATTTGTAGGCGCTAAAAAGCGTAGACCATAAAAGTCACAAGTGAAAGAAACAGGGCTGTATTTGAGAATTCGGTGGGCAATAGCTTCAAGAGAAACTGTTTCGGAAAACTACGAGTAACTTGTCAGGCTTCGAAAACAGGTAAGGCGAAACGGACACGCATAGTGAAGTTGAATTCATAGACCTGGGAGAGGTGCGAGAGCGGTCGAATCGGCACGCCTGGAGAGCGTGTGTTCACCATGTGGACCGTGGGTTCGAATCC
>JAPPDN010000419.1 GCA_028824575.1 Candidatus Poribacteria bacterium
AGTTATACATCGGTTGCGCCATCGGGTGAAGGCATCAGCTTGGGAGGCATCGCGCGTTCCGTTAATGGAAGCACCGCGGCGGCACACGCTGCGACTGCGGATGTGCTGTTTGTGGACGGTGTGATGCGCGATTCGGACAGCTCACTGATTAGCATAGATTCCAAATCACTTGACCTAAACCGATTGTATAACGCGATAGTGATCAACCATGCGGACGGCACATACCGAGTGGACGACGCGACAAGCATTGCATCGAACAGCGAACGGGTGTTAACAATCAACGCTGCGTTCTTTAACCGTCTGACAGAAGATTGGTTTTCGTTATTGGCAAGCGATTACCTTGCGCGACTCAAAGATTACCATAATATCGCATCACTCCGCGTGCCGTACTCGCCGCTGATTGAACTCGGCCAACTGTTGGTCGTCGACACATCACTTGGGCTCAAAACGGATTACGATACATTTGAAGTGATGCGCGTGACGGACGATCTCCAAAATTATCAGACCACCTTAATCCTGCGAGAGTATTGATGAAGCTATACACCCAATCCATATTCCTCACAGATTACAGTTCGATTGCGTTCACGGGACTGACCGATCGGAACGATATTCTCCCCGCAGTCGATGACGACAAAAACACACTGTTGCGTAGCACCGAAACGGATCCGTCACTGTCGATTGACTTCGGATCCGGCGAAACGCGGACGGCAAGCGCGATCTGGCTGCGGTCGGAGGGGTACAGTGCGGTCACGGTGCAAGCAGACGGAACCACGCTGATGAGCCGAGCGATCCCGTTAGACGGCTATCTGTACCGTGAGTTTACAGAAGCCGATGCACAGCATTGGCAGTTGGATTTTACGGGGGTGGGTGGGATATACGAAGTGTACTTGTGCCAACTGCTCTTGGATTTCAACACAGACGGCAAGCGGCCCCTCCGGTGGCGGATGCCGCGACAGGTGGGCGTGTTCTTTCGGGCGGCGAACGGGGACTTGATTAACTTCCAACCGTTCGGGTTTGGGGGAGGACGCGCGATTATCACACTGACATGGGAACTACTCGCCAACGACAACGTGGCAGTACTGTTTGATGTGTTCGAGGCGGGCGTTGCGCGTAACTTACAGTTTGCGGTCTATCCTGCGCCGGCGGAGCGGCCTCGCCACTTTTTTAATGCGAGATGGGAAAACGAGTTTGCGTTTGCCCACACGGGCAGAAAGGTCTCGGACGGTCAATCGGGATCTGTGGTGTTTCGGGAACGGGATCCGGTGTTACCCGTAGGAGCTGATACGTAAGGGATGGCTTTATGTTTCTGGGGCAGGCTGTCAGTTTTTCAAGATCGAACAATGTGATTACGTTAAGCAATGTGCAGGTGGGCGCGGTCCATTTAAACCAAAGCGGTTACACAGAAGTTCGCTTGCAGGGGACGGGCGGCTCCCTGGACACGACGTATGACCTGGACGACGGCTGGAACCTTCTGACGTTTCCGAATGTGATACTGACACGGATAACGATGACGTTTACGGGGACGGGCACCTTGAGCGCGGCGGCAGTCTTTCTGACAGACATTGATCTAACATCTGAATCATTGCGGCATCGCCCACGCACCTATACTCCAAAGTTCACGATGCCAGAGGGCGGCATCTTTAGGCCAGCGCGAACGGTGGTGAGCCAACATGCGTTCGAATGGCGGTACCTGCCATGGGAGAAAGTCGACATTTTGGAAGGGATTTTTGATCGGCACGGCGCGTTGGGGAACCCAGAGTTAACGTTGATACCCGATGGATATGAAGCGGAACGGTATCAGGTGGTGATTGCGTCGCCGTTTGATTTCTATCCCAGCGTTGATGGGTATTTCGACGGCGGGGCGTCGGGCGCGATGATTTTTGAGACGGTATGAATTGTAAAAAATCAAGGGAAAAATTCACGAATTAACCTGTAGCAGCACAGATTCCTCGCACGACTTTCTAATTCCCTCATTGTGCAATAATTTGGCGAATAGACAACTCGGCGATGTAGGCCGGGGATGTATCGCCCTCTGCGAGATAGCCGGTATAGTAATAACAAGCGACATTCGCTTTTGGCCCACGCACATAACCGTTGCCGGTTTGGTGCCAGTATCCGACGTCGCAGTGTTGGCTAGCGTCTAATAGGGCATCAACGAGTTCGTCGCAAGTGCCGTGGATGTCCGGTTTGCCGGGTTGGGTCAACTTCCATTTGTGCGGCATGCTACATCCTTTCAAGCGCCTCGTCAATCGGATCGGCAGGGGGATATATGTACCCCTCCCCGTCACATTCGCAACAGATTTCTTCTCCATCACCATGAATGCACCCACTTTCACTTTGACATAGATCGTCGCAGCAAGTGATGATAAAACCATCTCCATAGCATTCTAAACACATAACGGGATCCACTATCTCACCTCCTTATTCACTTTCGGCGCGTCCGCCAGTAACGCCTCTAACTTCCCCGGCGGTAACGTTTGAATCTTCTGCACCACCATCATGACCGCCATCTCGCGTGAGGTTGCCCGTGACGGTAGGTCAATGCGCTGACCGGTCGTCCACTCGGACACCATCCACCCGGTACCGTTTTTCGGACGATGCACCATCAACTGGATAGGCACGCCGGCGTCAATGACGGGGTGTGCCCGTATCGTCTCAGTTGTCAAAGGATCAAAGCGTGTCACTATCTTAAAGTCCATTAACTTGCCTATTTGCATCTATGTCCCCCTTGACCGGTTCAGCATTAGGCCACACCTCCCGACGATATTCTATGAATTGCTCAATCAGATCGCCGAGCGTGTCTGGTGATTTGAATCGCATCACGATTGCGCGTGTCTCGCCTTCCAGTTCCAAAACGAAGTGCACCTGTTCCGGCGGTTCCTTCGCTTCAAGATCTGGGCACCATGACGCAACTCGAAACTGCTTGACTTCCTTCGTGTGCAACGGCGCAGTCAACGGACCGTTCTGCTGCGTGATTATGTTTCGTTTGCTTTTCCGTTTGCGTTTCATTCTATGCCACGCCCTCCAATGTCTTTTGTGTCGGCTCAACCTCCAAAACAACGTATTCGCGGCTGAGGACTGACATCAACGCAAGCACGGCGTCTTGTTGCGTTTTCGTGTCGAGGCCAACGTTAAAGGTGAGTGTGGCGAATTCGTCTTTGTCAATCTCGCCGTGTTTGTCGAAATGGGCGGGTGTGATTTGAATCTTCTTCAGTTGTGCATCCATGAAAATACTCCTTTCGTGCTAAGTGAGTTGTATAAAAGAGACGCTATCGGTTATCAGATGATTTAAGTTAGCGTACAACTCGCCGTCGTCCATCATGATGTTGCCTTGCACATAGATGGTGCCAGTGCGCGTTGACCCGTTTGTGTAGTGTACGACAAATGTTCTTCTCATATCTTCAGATGCAATTGGTTGGTCGCTTGGGAACGTTGATTGGGGTTGACCTGCTCGCGGAAGTCGTCGGCGTGGGGGCAGGTGTCCCAATGCGGAATGAAGCCTGAGACCACCCTGCCGTCCGGTGTGCAGATGGTGACACTGCCGGGGTTGGTCGGCATCTTCTTGCCTGCTCGGGTGATTATCCAGTTGATCGGTTCTCCGCATTTTTTGCAGCGTGTCATGTGCGCTCCTTTCTCACCGCCTTTGCTTTAGCGATCGCTTCAGGTGTGAATGCGTTGGCAATCATGTCGCTGACAGACGCTTGCTGTTCGGCGTTGGGCGTTGGACGATCTTTGAGTGCGTTGATGCGCTTTTTGGTGCGTGCAACGTCGTTGAATACTGCCGCTTCGCTCTTGCGTTGGTCTGCACAGAATACGACAATCTCCTTGCCCCAATGCGTTTCTGTAAAATACTTCAAAGTTTTCGCTGGGTCTGCCTCATTTCGGGCGACGCGCCCCTCCAACTCCTTGAGACATCGTTTGAAAAATTCCAAGAGCGGCATCTGCACGTTCGCCGCCTCGAGCGTTGCCTCCAGCGAGGCGGTCAACTGGCGCACCTCGGCGTATTCTTGGTCCGTGACGACAACGGCGGTTCGCTTCGGATTGAAAGCGAGCAGGAACTGTTCAGTCTCGTTCTGCTCCACCTCGCTACGAGAGCGTGTGGCTTGGTGTTTCTCGCTGAGTTTGTCCACTGCTGCGCCGATGTAGCTGTTCGGCACCACGTCGGTAGGTGCCGCGGCGGGCGCGGCGGCGGAACAGGAACCTTTAGATCGACGGTCGTCGGTGGGTTGCGTGTGCTCCTGTTGGGGGCGTTCGGTGGACTCCGGAGGGGGTGGGTTAAGGAAAAAATCGGTGTCGTTGTCACGGTTTGCCGTCACGTCGGACGGTTTTTGCTTTTGGGAAGTTTTTAATTCCTTCCCTTCCTCTCCTTTTGGCGTGGATTGTGCTATACCGGTACTAGTACCTAGACCGGTCGGAGAGGAGGGCTTTTCTTTTAAAGAATCTTGACTGTCGGAAGTTTTTGCCGACTTGTTTTGCCGACTTGTGTGTTTTACTGCTGCCGGCTTCGATTTCAGGTATTCGATTCGGACGGTTTCCGGCGGGTTTGCTTTCAAAAAAGCGATTGCTTTGTCGAAAAGTGCGATATGATAACGGAAACATTTGCCGACTTTCTCACGTCTGAGTATGCCGGCTTGGCAGAGTTCGCGAAGCACCGGACCGATTACGCGCACGCACGCACCGATCTTCGCTGCCAATGCTGCTTCGGAGAACACGCAGGTCCAGCCGGTCATGAAATCGTGTTCACCGATGCGGATGGTCTGTGTCCAATCGAGAAAACCGAATATACGGTACAAGACAATACAGTATCGTGGCTTGTGCAGGTCCGCATCGAGGAGCGCAGCTTCGCACTCCTCAAAGGGGACCGCACCGAAAGTGGCAAAAGGGATTGAAAGGTTGATGCTATCACTCATGATTTGACTCCTCTGGGTTTGCGGGATTCCCGACGGGCTTCGCGTGCGCGTTTGATTAGTTTGGTCTGCTTATCGGCGAGTTCGCGTTGGCGGGATTGGGGTTTAGCCAGTGGGTTGTTCGTGTATCGAGGCTTAGGTTTGCTTCTTTTCATATCACCCTCTCTCCGATTAGGGTTAGCTGGTTATGCAAGCCGTGCATGAAATGCAACGCCTTTTTAAGATGATACTTGCTGAATCGCTGGTAGCCGGTGCCGTCCACCGAATCACAACCGAGGTCGTAGGCGTATCGAAGCCGCATGTCGGAGTTGACCCTGCCCATGTGAACGAGTTTGCCGAAACGTTTGGCTTTTCTGGCGAGGTACGCCGCGGCGGGCGACAGTTTCCATTCGGTGGTACCGCCGATGAAAAGGCATCGGAACTGGCTCCACGGCAGGCTGAGACGTTCTGCACCGTCCTGGGCGACATAAGCGAGCGGCAACCCCTCCAGTTCGGGATACCAGTATTTGAACAGGATGGAGGTGGTTTCGGCATCGCCGACGACATCAGGGGCGGCGATCCATTCGATCGGAACGTCGATCTTATTGATGAGCGCTTGGTATCGGTTTGATTTGAAGCCGCTATACGCACAATTGTCTATCGCAATCGGCATCGATGGGTCGTAGTCGGTATAACGTTGGAAGTTCCCGAAGTATTTGGGGGTGTTCAACCAACCGACGTAGCGGTTCAGGTGCGATTCGCCCTCAAGGATTTCATCAAGGAGGCAGGTGGGGTTGGTCAGTAGGATTCTCATTGTACCTCCATTCCTATCGATAGTAAGTATTTCTCAATCGCTTCGAGGAGTTCTTCGGCTGGATACTTGATGACGAGGGGGACTTGCTCGGTTCCGAACAGATCGTTAAGCGCGTGCTTCACATCGGCAATGTAGCCACTTAGCATCTGATCGGTTGCGCCGGAGGCATCGGCTTGGGCTTTGGCTTCAGCATCTGAGGTGCCAAGCGATTCGATTAGGGGTTGGGTGGGTTGCTCTGGCTGTGACAGCCCAAACGCCTCCAATCCCTTTTCTTTGATGCCTCGCTGGATCTGGTCTAAAGTTTCGGCTAGTGTCTCAAGTGCTTCGAGTTTGAGTTTATCGCGCCACCCATAGGTTGGATAGGCGCTGTAATTGAGTTTGAGAAACTGTCTGACTTTGACCTGATCTTCTTCAGGCAAATCCTCTATATCTTCCTCGATTAGAGAATATAAGAACTCGGCTTCTTCCATCGTCCAACCGCGGCGGGACTTGTCGTCTGCCTCCTCAGCAGGGGTTGGCTCCTCTATGCCGCGGCTCGCCTTTGCTTTCTCGATTTCTGCCTCGACAACATCAGGAGTCACACCGTGAATGCCAGCCAAGCCCGGCACCTCAATAGAAATATCGTGTGTAATCCTGTCAAGCAAATCGTCAATTTCCTCCCGCAACCCTACGAGTGTCTCTTCCTCACTGTCCTCGTTGGCTTCTGCTTCGCCTTCTTTGGAAAGTTCTGCCTCCCAATGTTCCTTGATTATTTCATGCCAATCTGCCCCTTTTTTTATCTCCTCCGCAAGCGTGTGATACTGCTTTATCGCATCAATAAACAGTTCCTTGTTCACGGCAAACGGACGATTGGGCACTGGAATCAGAAAATGCACCTGCTTGTAATAATGGTCCTGCAGCAGCCTTATGAGCGTTGGCTTTGTCCTGTCCGTTTTCTCGTAAAAAGGTAA
>JAPPDN010000385.1 GCA_028824575.1 Candidatus Poribacteria bacterium
ACACTGCTTTTAAGTGGTGTCGTTGGACTCGTATTGGTTTACCTCATTAGTTATATCATCAGTCGTCGCATCACCCGTCCGATTGCGACCTTACGTGAAGGAGTTGGCCATATCGCTGCCGGTAATCTCGACCATCGCGTTGTAATTCGATCGCACAATGAGATAGGACAACTTGCGGATGGGTTTAATCGGATGGCGCGAGACCTGAAGTTGAGTTTAGAGGAGCGTATGGCGGCAGAACGGGCAGCAACATGGCGAGATGTCGCACGGCAGGTGGCACACGAAATCAAAAATCCGCTTTTTCCGATCCGGCTTTCTGTGGAAAACTTGCAACAGGCAAAATCTAAACCTGAGGTTTTCGAGCAGATATTTAGGGAGTGTACGGACACCGTCATTGAGGAAGTTGATCGCATCGGAAAGTTAATAGATGAGTTCCATCAATTTGCACGGATGCCGAAACCACAGAAAAAACCCAGCCAACTCAATGATATTGTGAAGTCTATTTTGACGTTATACACGGGTGGACAGGTACCGGTTCTTGATCGGGAAAACGAAAGTTCGGCGGTGATTTCAGAACACGAGAACTTGACACACTCGAATGCTACCGATGAATTTTGGCTCGAAAACATTTCTAAGATTCAGGTTGAAACTGAGTTAGGACCACTTCCACAACTGTTGCTTGACCCAGAACAGATCGCACAGGTGCTCGGTAATCTCCTGAAAAACGCGATTGAAGCGATGCCTGATGGCGGGACGCTTATGGTGAAAACCCTTTTCACGCCAAATTCACCACAGGCGGATCCACAGAACAACGAAAACAGTAAAGACGATGGGACAATAAACACGGACACCCACGACACGGTTTCCCTGGAAATCCATGATACCGGTCACGGTATGTCCGATGAAATCCTGGCGAATCTCTTTGTGCCGTATTTCACAACGAAGTCAGAAACAGATGGCCGAGGACTTGGAATACCAATTGTCAGACAGATTGTTGCTGAACATGGTGCTGAGATTAATTTTCAGAGTACCGAGGGCATAGGCACAACGGTCCGTATTCATTTTCCTAACGACCCAAGTGAACGTTCCGAAGAATTAACGCCAGAACCGGAAGAATTGACACCGCTCATAGGTTTGGGACCTAAACTGGAAACAGAAGAACGGTCAATAGATACTCAAGAGTGAACTTTAAACACGATGTGTTAGGACGAAGATAATGGAAACTTTTTTGATTGTAGACGACGAAAAAAATATACTTAAGATGCTATCCCAAGGCCTCAAGATGCGGGGATATCAAGCACTTACAGCTGCGAGTGGTGAGGAAGCCTTGCAACAGGTGATGAAAACTGATGTTGATCTGGTGCTGTTGGATATCCGTATGGAAAATGGTATGGATGGTGTCCAGACACTCGTGAAACTCCGTGAACGCTATCCAGAATTAAATGTCGTGATGATGTCCGCGCAGCAGGATATCGAAATCGCCACTAAAACAATGGAGCTCGGTGCAAAACGGTACATCACCAAGCCAATTGGTATCGATAAAATTCTGTCCAGTGTCCAGCCGTTTCTTGAGATATCGCGTTTAGCACAAGAAAACGAGATTCTAAAATCTCAAATTATAGCAATTGATGAGATGGTCGGTGAGAGTGCCGCCATTTCACACCTTCGCTCACAAATTGACCGAGTCGCTGGAAGCGGACTCGGTGTCCTGATCTCTGGCGAAAACGGCACCGGCAAGCAGCTTGTCGCCAACGCTATTCATCAAAAGAGCGAACGTGCAACAAAAACTTTCATTCCGCTCAACTGCGCTGCCTTGCCCGATGAACTCATTGAGAGCGAACTCTTCGGACATGAGCGCGGCGCGTTTACAGGCGCGGATTCCCGAAGGCAGGGACGTTTTGAACTCGCTGACGGTGGAACCCTTTTTCTTGATGAAATTGGGGATATGAGCCTAAAGGCACAAGCAAAAGTACTCCGCGTCATTGAAACCGGAGAAGTTGAACGCCTCGGCGGCAACCAGATCCGGACAGTTGATGTGCGTATTATCGCCGCAACTAACAAAAACCTTCCTGAAGAAATTGACAACGGACACTTCCGACGGGATCTCTTCTATCGGCTGAATGTTGTACCTATTACGGTGCCACCGCTTCGGGAACGTGCGGAGGATATTCCGTTATTAGTCCAACATTTCGCCGAACACCTGCAACTCAATATGGGGTCTACTCCCAAAGCCATTGATCCGGGGGCTTACGCTGTGTTTCAAAGTTACAACTGGCCTGGGAACATCCGCGAACTAAAGAACATCGTCGAACGCCTCCTTATTATGGTGAATAGAGATGTCGTCATGGCACCCGATGTTGCGGAGGCACTGTCCCTAATACCACAATTATCCGCGTCATCTCAACTCGCAGATGATGCACTGGATCTTGGTGCCTTACAGTCGCTGCCAAGTGTAGCACTCTACAAACCGGGGACCGCCTTAAGTCAGATGATGGATACTGCCGAGGCACAGTGCATTCTGGCAGCTTTGGAAGAATTTAACTGGAACATCCGGCGTACCGCGGAGGCATTAGAGGTTGAGCGGAGCAACTTGTATAAAAAAATGAATAAGTACGGTATTTCCCGTCCGGATTCCGACGGATAGTTTGGGCTAAAAATGCTACAGAATAACATCATCAAAAACGGCGGGATGACTCGCCTGCAACTGCTTATTCTCATTGCCATAATTGCTGTGATTGGTGTACTCTCTTTTCCACCGTGGTTAGAACATCGTAAAGTGAGTACCGCGGATATAGATGTTGAAACCGTTGCCGTTGCTATCAAGAAATACCACAGACATACGGGGAATTATCCGACGAGTTTGGATGCACTGGTGACGGATCCGGGTGTTGCGGGGTGGCGCGGGAATTATCTGGGATCTGTTCCTGAAACGCCTTGGGGAGGTCGTTATGTCCTTCTTCAAGATAGCTATAAGGTAGGGATAGCGAAAAATCACCCACGTGCCCCCGAAAAATATCGAGTCGGTGGTGTCGCAGAAATCAGCAGAGTTTATCACTCCAACGCGCAGCTCGGTGAGAAATATTGGTGGTAATTAGTTATCAGTTATCAGTTTGCCTCGCAGTGAGAGTTAATATCTTGTGGCAGTCGCTTCATAGGTAACTACCACAGCATATCTCTTTAACTGATAACTGAAAGGTTTTTCGCAGAAAAACCGAACCGATAACTGAAAACTAACAAAAAAATATGTGGGTTTTTATTTTTCTCTTTGGTTTAGCAATTGGTAGTTTTCTCAATGTCTGTATCTACCGAATTCCACGCGAAGATCTATCGATTCATTCGCCACGCCGCTCCTTTTGTCCCGAATGTAGTGAACCGATAAGCCCTTACGACAATATCCCTATTTTGAGTTACCTGCTTTTGCGGGGAAAGTGTCGGCATTGCAAGGCGACAATTTCCGTGCTATACCCCTTCGTTGAACTTGCTACGGCAGGGATATTTCTCTTTCTATATTGCCGTTTCGGACTGACCCTCGAATTTCTGCTCGCGCTCGCTTTCGTCTCCGTGCTACTGCCGATCTCCGTCATTGATGCACAGCATTATATTATACCAAATACTCTCATCGCAACAGGGGCAATTCTCGGTTTCGGTATCGTCTGCACGATTGCGTATCAACGCGCTGATATTTGGTATCTCCTGATACGCCTTATTGGTGCCATTGCCGGTGGTATGGCGTTATGGTTAGTTGCGGTGATTGGCAGCGCAGTCTTACGCAAAACAGCGATGGGCGGTGGAGACATCAAACTGATGGCACTCAACGGATTGTTCCTCGGCGCATGGCCCGAACTCGCGATGGTGATCGCTTTCTCTGCCTTCAGCGGTGCAGTTGTCGGGACTACACTCATTGTCTCTGGCATAAAAGATCGACAAAGCCCAATCCCCTATGGCCCCTTCCTTGCGGGTGCCGCTGTGCTTGTGCTTTTATGGGGGGATAACCTCTGGCGTTTGTACTTGCAATCCGTTGGATGGAATTAAAAGTAGCAGGCACACTCCGTGTGCCGTAGCCATATAATGCAAAGGAGACGATATGAAAACCTTTTACATAATCACTTGTCTACTGATATTAGCTTTGAGCCAACACGTTGCGTATGCACAGCAGCCGCAGGTTAAAGAAGCATCTGCTGAAGATTTTGTTAAATTAGAAATGCCTCTGGAAGAAGTACTCACTAAAATCACGTTCATTGTTACGTGGTTAAGCGGAGAAGGAAGTACTGAAGTAATTTTTCAAGGTGAAGACATCATCCGTACCCCTGATAAAATAGAACTCCGCATACCGTATGAAGATGATAGCGGCAGGTACAGTTCTTATAAGATTCTAACTAAGTATGCAGTTGAAACGAATCGGTACATTTTTGTCCCTTTAGACTACTGGGGCGGGGGTTCGGGAATCTTTCGGAATCTCCACGCGGTTGACAAAAAAACGCTCAGAACTGTTGAGGAAATCGCGTTAGGGGATCGATCAGGTATCTGGGGGCTGACTGCCGCCGATCCAGCCACGGACACGATCGCTATGACTTATATAAGAGAAGAGGATTGGCGCGGTAACCTTGAAGATTCTATTGATAAAGCAATCACAGGACATCTGAGAATGATAGATGGTAAACTTCGAGATGTAGCGGATCCGCGAAGCCCGATCCCACCTGATATGGTGTTCTTTCGGGCAAGTAGATTTTTTACGATGGGAAGCTGGGAAAAAGATGCGGAAACTGATGAGAAGCCACAGCACAACGTCCACCTTGATGCGTTCTATATGGACAAATACGAAACGACAAATGCACAAGTGCGTTCTAACGAGTAATTATGAAATGTGGGTTCAATTCCCACTTGATAAGTCTAATATCACATGTCTTACCCTAACTGCGTTATTGGAAACGATAATGTGGAAAGCAAGGGAAAATGGCGAACATCTGCGGGACAGGCAAACTCAAATGATTTTGAGATACCCAAGAGTGATGCGTCTGACAATAACTGACAAGGATAACTGAAAAGTGAATGCAACATAAGCCTCTTGATTGTCAACATAGAAGCCTTGACAAGAATTGACACTCTTGAAAACTATGACACAATAGAAGAAATAGTGGTATGTTATTTCTTATATGTATACTCTTTGTGCTTGTATACATGTTAGACCGAACTGTGTAAATGTTAGTTCTACTAACATATAGGGGTAAAGTTCAGTCCTAAATCAGTTAGCGAAGTTCATAATTAGGGAGTTAGAAAGAACCTAACCGAACTCTATGAGTTCGCAAGGTTGAGGAAATTAGGTAGGGTGTGATGTTCACACCCAAGCATAATTAGAGTTTAGACTTTAGAAAGTTTCAATGAGGTAGCACAACAATGGAACAGGAAATTATGGATAATCCATACCAATCCTTTGTAGACGACATATTTTCAGCCAGCAACATAAGACGTTGTGAGGCTCGTGTCCTCTCGCTACAAACGAAACTGGATAAAGCGGTTGCTAATAGCGACATACCAACTATTCGTGAGACGTTCAATCTCTTGGCAAAAAACTCAAAAGCCGTAAAGGTCTTGGCTGTATATCGGATAACACAACGCAATCAAGGCAAAAAGACGGCAGGAATTGACGGAGTATTCATTCCTAAAGAGGACAGGGACTTACAATATCAAATCCGTTTAGAACTTCTAAACCAAATTGATATAACAAGAAAACCCGACCCAATTAGACGAACATTTATACCCAAACCCAATGGCAAAATGCGACCACTGGGCATTCCTACAATGAGAGACAGAATAAACCAAGAGATACTTCGGACAGCAATAGAACCTATTGCGGAATACCACTTCAGCAATAATAGTTGGGGTTTTAGACCAAAACGAAGTTGCCAAGATGCCATACAACATCTATTCAAGAAACTATCCAATAGAAACTCCTACCGATACATAGTAGAGGGGGACATAAAAGGGTGTTTTGATAATATCAATCACAATCATATTATCAACACACTCTCCAACTGGAGAGTTCCTAAATGGGCAACTGAACTCACAATGAAAATGCTAAAGTCAGGTATATTTCACAATGGCGAACTATATGATAGTGATACAGGGACACCACAAGGCGGAGTAATATCACCCCTACTGGCAAATGTAGCACTAACAAGTTTGGATAACTTTTGCTTACAGCAATACGGCAGAATACTGAAATACAAAGGAGATACACGGAAAGATAACCCTATAGTCAGATACGCTGACGACTTTGTTATCGTGTGTAAATCCAAACGCATTGCTGAAAAGGTAAAGACAGAAATATCCGAATATCTCGCCAAAGAAATAGGCTTAACACTATCTGAAGAAAAGACAAGTATCACTCATATAACCAAAGGCTTCAACTTTTTAGGGTTCAACATTAGGAAATATCCTAAAACACACGCTGAAAAGAAACCAAAGTCCAAAAGGGAATGGAGTGATTACATTCTTTTGATAAAACCTCAAAAAGAAAAAGTTATAGAATTCTTGAGAGGTTGTAAAGAAGTATTAGATGATAACAAATCCTCTAAACAGGAAAAAGTTATCAATATCCTGAACCCTAAATTGAGAGGGTGGGCAATGTATTACAGACATGT
>JAPPDN010000260.1 GCA_028824575.1 Candidatus Poribacteria bacterium
GAAGGTATCCTCTTCACGTTCAAAGATACGTGCAGGACCGCGATGGAGGGTTTTTTCTTTTTCTTCTAACTTGATAACACAGCCATCTGGTGAGAGATTACCTCTCAAAATAGCAAAGCCACCGGTCGGTTTAAGCGGTGCATCCACGGATCTGACGACCTGTTGTCCGTCGGTTTCAGTGGCTGCGCCTGCCTCCTCACCGATGGTTTTACCTGTGACAGTGAGTTCGTCGGTGTGGAGTAGACCTGCCTCTGCCATGCGTTTTGCTAAGAACGGGATGCCCCCGGCTTCATAGAGATCGTTGGCGACAAACTGCCCGCCCGGTTTAAGGTCGGCTAATACGGGTGTTCTTTGACTAATGGTGTGGAAGTCTTCAATTGTTATCGGGACCTGTGCTTCGTGTGCGATAGCGAGGAGATGTAGAACGCCGTTAGTAGAACCACCGGTCGCGGCGACAGAAGTAATTGCATTCTCAAGCGACTTACGGGTAATAATTTGACTCGGTCGTCGGTCAGCGGCGAGCATGTCCATAACGAGTTGCCCGGCTTTGTATGCCTCGTTGTCCTTTTCCTCCACAACAGCGGGGACACTCCCGCTTCCCATTGGCGCGATGCCCAACATTTCAACGGCTGTTGCCATGGTATTGGCAGTAAATTGGCCACCACACGCACCGGGACCGGGACATCCTTTACTGATCAAGTCATCGAGTTCTTCGACAGTTATTGTGCCTTCAGCGTGCTGTCCGACGGCTTCAAATACATCTTGGATCGTGACATCGCGTCCCTGAAAGTTGCCCGGCATAATCGAACCGCCGTAAAGCGTAAGAGATGGGATGTCTAAGCGCGCCAGTGCCATAACAGTGCCAGGAACGGTCTTATCGCAGCCACAGAGCGCGACGACAGCGTCAAACATGTTGCCGATGGAGACCAACTCGATCGAATCAGCGATGATCTCTCGACTGATCAGCGAGGTTTTCATACCTTCGGTGCCCATCGTGATACCATCAGAGATGCTAACGGTATTGAATTCAAGCGGTGTGCCACCTGCGGCGCTGATGCCTTCTTTGACCTTAGCAGCAAGTCTCCTTAAGTGGAAGTTACAGGGACCGATCTCAATCCACGTATTGGCAACCCCGATAATCGGTTTGTCAAGGTCTTCAGGTGAAAGCCCGCCATCGCCGAACATGAGCATCGTACGCGCAGCGGCGCGGTCAGGTCCATCGGTAATCGCATAACTTCGGGGTTTCAATTTATTGGACATTTCTTTGTGTTCTCCTACAAATTGCCTACAAATTCACAAAAAGGCAGAAGGCAGAGGCATGGAAAATCGGTTGCCTTACAACGCCGAGATTTGGTAATTGTGGCTACATTGTAAATTCGTAGATGAGTTCTCCGTCTGGAGCATCTTTGAGGCGTAAAAGGATCGTGCCTGCTTCCTGTCGATAAGCCGCCTGATACATTGCCTTGACTGGCGTAAGATCAAAGCGATAGTTTTCCGTTGGATATGCTTCACATGGGTCGCCGTTAGCATCGTGTGCAATCGAAACGTGCAGTTGAACCGGGAAAGATTCAAGAAATGTATCCGAAGCGACGAGTGTGAATTGGTGGTCTTCACACCCACCACTGTAGGATACGCTGATATTTAGCATATCATCTGTGATAGTAGCAGAATTTAAAGCATACTCGTCGGTTCCGAACCTATCTCCTGCATCACCAACGAAAACAGTGCCTGTATAGAATATTTCGTCTGGATTAACGTCATCTACAGAAATAGATGTAGTATCATCAGGGCCCGTCTTCATCTGGTCGTTTAACTGCTGACACCCGATGGTGAAGACAAATACACTCAAGGTATATACAATGACGTTTTTTAGTTTCATGTTTACGTCCGTTTTGATGTACCAAGTCCTTAATAGTTGTGCGGCTATATACCGAGCCAACTGCTAAGCACACCGCCGTATTTCGCGATGAGTCCTGCAAACACAACAGACACCATAGACATCAACTTAATTAGGATGTTAAGCGAGGGGCCGGAAGTATCTTTGAAGGGATCCCCGACGGTATCACCGACAACAGTCGCTTTGTGTTGTTCGGAGCCTTTTTCACCGTATTCTTCTTTGTGTCTACCCTCTTCAATAAACTTTTTGGCGTTGTCCCACGCGCCCCCAGCATTTGCCATCATAATTGCGAGAACGAAACCGGTTGCTAAGCCGCCCGCCAGCAACCCTAACACGCCACCGACATCAAAAATCAAGCCGACAAGAACAGGCACAACGATAGCGATAAGCGACGGGAAAATCATCTCCCGTTGCGCGCCTGCGGTAGAGATTTCAACACACCGTGCGTAATCGGGTTTCTCTTCGCCTTTCATAATGCCGGGTTTTTCACGAAACTGGCGACGAACCTCCGCTACCATAGCACCGGCGGCACGTCCGACGGCTTTCATTGTCAATGCACAGAAATAAAATGCCATCACTGCGCCGATGAACAATCCGATGAGCACTTGTGGGTTCATCAGTGTGACATCGTAGTAATCCATAAATTGGCTGACACTAACCTTTAGCGTCTCAACTGTGCCTTCGCCTTCAATATCAAGTGTGTCTTTACCTGCCAAATGGATTAAACCGTACCGGATTTCTTCCAAATAAGCGGCAAGGAGTGCGAGTGCTGTGAGTGCTGCTGAACCGATTGCAAACCCCTTACCGGTTGCAGCGGTTGTATTCCCGAGCGCGTCTAACTGATCCGTACGTTCCCGGACACTTTCATCGAGTTTTGCCATTTCAGCGTTGCCGCCAGCGTTGTCTGCGATGGGGCCATAAGCATCCGTCGCAAGGGTTATACCGAGCGTCGCCAGCATACCGACAGCAGCGATACCGACACCGTAAAGCCCCATCAGCGGTTCGGTCGCGCCACCAGGGAGGTAGTAGCTGACAGCAACTGCGGCAACAATCGTTATGACTGGAATCGCCGTTGATTCCATACCGACGGCAATCCCTTCAATAATCACGGTTGCGGGTCCGGTTTGCGCCTGCTTGGCGATGGCACGCGTTGGCGCGTAATCGTGAGAGGTAAAGATTTCGGTGACTTTGCCGATAATCAAACCTGCAACAAGCCCAGCGATGATCGCGCCCCACACCTGCCACTTGTTCGGGAGATCGAGGTAGATAAGCACAGGGAGCGACAAGATGGCGATGCCGAAAGCACTGCCGTTAATACCGAAGTTAAGGGAACCCATCAACTGCTTCATCGTCGCGCCCTCTTTTGTTCGGACCAGATAGATACCCAAAATCGAGAGGATCACGCCGATGCCAGCGATAATCATCGGTGCTGAGAGATATTTAAGCTGGTCTACAAGGTTGTCGTGATCTTTGGCAGCGACAGCAGCGACACCGAGCGCAGCGGTTGCGAGAATTGAACCCGCATAGGATTCGTAGAGGTCGGCCCCCATACCTGCAACATCACCGACGTTGTCGCCGACGTTATCTGCGATGGCAGCTGGATTGCGAGGGTCGTCCTCTGGAATGCCAGCTTCAACTTTTCCGACGAGGTCCGCGCCGACATCCGCTGCTTTTGTATAGATACCGCCGCCGACACGGGCGAAGAGTGCTTGTGTTGAGGCACCCATACCGAAACTCAGCATAATTACAGTGATCTGGGGCAGTGGATTGACTTCCAAGAATCCAGGTAATATTTTTGGAAAGAGGTAGTAGAGAATGAGGAACCAGCCGGTAATGTCGAGGAGCGCGAATCCGACGACTATCAATCCCATGACCGCACCCGCCCGGAACGAGACCTTTAAACCGGCGTTGAGGCCTTCCATAGCAGCACTCGTTGTGCGTGCGGAGGCGTTGGTCGCAGTTTTCATACCGAGGAAACCGCAAAGCCCTGAGAAGAACCCGCCTGTTAGAAACGCGAACGGGACGACCTTATTTTGGGCATCAAGGACGAACGCCATGAAGATGAAGATCAGACAGAGCACAACAAAGACAATACCGACGACTTTGTATTGTTGCCTGATATATGCCATCGCGCCTTCTCGAACAGATTGTGCTATGTCGCGCATTGTTTCAGTGCCTTCGTCCTGTTTCATCACGGCACGGTAGAAATGGTAGGCGAATCCCAAAGCGATGAGCGCACCAATAGGAGCGATCCACCATGCCGGCGGCACATCTGGACGAGGGGTTGTTTGGGCAAAAGCTTCGGTGGCTAAATTGAGGATGGGTAGGACTATCAGAAATGACTTCCAATTTAGCCACCGTCTTTTGCAAGTGATATCACGCATTTAAAACCTCTCTTTTCTATTTTTCATTTTCATTTTTATTTTCATTTAAAAAATTCGAGTGCCTGACCGACAAGGTAGAGTGAACCCGTAATGCAGATCAGATCCGTCGGCGATGCGGATGCTAACGCTCTGGCGATTGCTTTTTCTGGGTTTGGACATATTGTAATTTTCTGACACGTACCAGACCATGCATCCTGTATTGCTTCAGCGGCCATCACACGCGGATTCTCAGAAACTTGCGTGGCAATCACGGTGTCTGCGGTTTTAGAGACAATATCCCCAATTGCTTTAAGGTTTTTATCTTTCATTAAACTAACGATAAAAATCGCCCGAGTGTAACGAAAACTCTCACGGAGCGTCAAACATAGTGCCTCCATTGAGGCAGCGGAATGCGCGCCATCCAATACGACAAGTGGGGCAGACATAATCCGTTGGATGCGTCCGTGCCATTGCACATTCTTGAACCCGGCATCAATACTATTTTTCGGGATTGTATACCCTTTCTGTTTCAGGCATTCAATCGCTGCGATAGCAGTTGTTGCGTTCACAAACTGGTGGTGCCCAAGTAGCGGTATTGTGAGTTGCGAATAACTTTCGGAATCCGTTTCCACATCAAATCGTTGTGCAACGGGTAAACCATCGACATTCTGGACGAGTTGTGAAGCTGATGCCCGATAATCCTGTCCTACATCACGAGAAATAGGCTTGTGAGTTGCCTCATGGGTTTTAACTTCAACAATTGATACATTCCGTTCGTTTGCAACTTTTTCAAACACCGCTCGTGCTTCGGGATGTTGTGGTGCGAGTGCGAGCGGACATCCCTCTTTGATGATCTCCGCTTTCTCAGCTGCTATCTCGCTGTATGTTTCCCCTAATATTGCCGTATGCTCTAAACCGATCGGTGTGATAACAGTCGCTACGGGTTTAACAACGTTAGTTGCGTCAAGTCTCCCACCTAAGCCGACTTCAATAACAGCGAAATCAGTCGCTTTGTCGGCAAAATAGGTAAAAGCGAGCGCGGTGTATATTTCAAAAAACGAGACACGTCCGAATTCGGAAGCGGAAACGGTTTCAATTGCAGGTTTCATCCTATCAATATAGAAACCAACGTCTGCCTCTGAAATTGGCTCACCATCAATACGGCATCGTTCTCGGGGCGTAATGAGATGCGGCGATGTAAACAACCCGGTTTTATAGCCAGCGTGTGTAAGAGCAGAGGCAACGAGTGCGGCGGTAGAACCTTTCCCTTTGCTACCCGCAATGTGGATAACCCGCAATTTATCGTGTGGATTGCCGAGTCGTTTCAGCAACAGAGAAATTCGGTTGAGATTGTAAAACCGTGCCTGTCGTGAAAAATCAGGACTTCTTTCATAGTCAATAAACCCTTCAATATAGGCGAGTGCCGCTTCATAGTTCATAGTTGTTAGTTCGGTTTTCTCTCACTGCGATGCAAACCGATAACTACTCTAAATATTCATAAATCGGGAATTGTGTGCAGAGTTCCTTGACTTTCGCCCGAACCTGGCGTTTGATGGCGGCTTTCTGCCTGTTCTCAAGCGTCTCGGTGATAAAATCGGCGACTTGAACCATATCATCCTCTTTCATGCCGCGCGTTGTAATCATCGGCGTGCCGATACGTAAACCGCTTGTCGTTCTCGGTTTCCTTTTGTCGAACGGAATTGTATTTTTGTTTACAATAATCCCGGCATCTTCTAAGTGATCGGCAGCTTGTCGTCCACTCAATTTCTCATATTTCGTGGTGAGATCCATCAGCATGAGATGATTATCGGTGCCACCACTCACCAATCGGAATCCGTTTTCAATTAACCGTGCGGCAAGTGCTTTCGCATTTTTAACAATCTGCGCTTGATATATTTTAAAATCGGGCTCGCTTGCCTCTTTGAAAGCGACGGCTCTCGCTGCGATTGTATGGAGGAAAGGACCGCCTTGTAAACCGGGAAATACAGCACGGTCAATCTTGTCTGCATATTCGGCTTTACACATAATCATTGCACCGCGAGGCCCGCGTAAGGTTTTGTGTGTTGTTGTCGTAATCACATCAGCATAAGGAACGGGATCTGGATGAACACCGCCTGCGATGAGTCCTGCAATATGTGCTATATCTGCAAGGAGATACGCGCCTACGGCATCGGCAACCTGTCGCCACGCCGCAAAGTCAAAGTGCCGGGGATAGGCTGTCGCGCCAACAACGATGAGTTTGGGGCGATGCTGTTCTGCGAGCCGCGCGATTTCTTCCATATCAATACGCTCGGTCTCAGCATCCACACCATAAGCAGCAATATTGTAAAGATTTCCTGAAAAGTTGACGTTAGCAAAGTGCGTGAGATGCACACC